>DATBVZ010000424.1:0-7162 GCA_036515095.1 Cyclobacteriaceae bacterium
CTGTTTCGAGTGATCACCGATTCCTGCATTTGCTTTCTCCAGAAATCGTTCGATAGCTTTTTTGAAACGCTCTTCTGAAAAGGGCTTTAACAGGTAATCTGTGGCGTTGGCTTCGAATGCCCGGATAGCATATTCATCGAACGCCGTTGTGAAAATTACCGCCGGTGGCTGTTCGATCAGTTCCAGCATTTCAAAACCGTTGATCCTCGGCATCTGGATGTCGAGAAAGATGAGATCCGGTTTTTGTTGCTGTATGGCTTTTACGCCTTCGAATCCGTCGTTACATTCGTCCACAACGTGTATATCGGGATACTCCCTGAGGTAGGATTTCAGTATTTCGCGGCTCAGCGGTTCGTCATCAATAAGCACTGCCCTGATCATATTTTGCGGGGGATTTTCAAAGTTACCGTAAAAATATTGTTGATCACTTCTGTCTGCAGCAGGTCGTTGCGCGCAAACAGCAGATACAATCTTCGTTTCAACCCATTCAGGCCGAACCCGTTTCCCCGCGAGGCCTGCGTATCCGGATCGAAAGGATTTGTAACGCGAATACCAAGAAGCGATTCCTGCACACGACCTTCGATGGTTATGGTCACTTTGCCGGTGGTCCCGTACAATCCAAACTTAATTGCATTTTCAACCAGGGGCTGAAGCAGCAGGGTTGGGATTTTCCACGAGCGTGTTCCTTCTTCGAAATCCGTTACCACATCAAGGCGGTGGCCGAATCGTACTTTTTCGATTTCAAGATACAACTGCAGGTAATGCCATTCCTCATCCAGGCTTATCCAGTGCTCATCTGCACGCCTCAGGGTGATCCGCAGAAATTCTGAAAGCTGTTGAACCATTTTTCTTGCCTCATCCGGTCGCACGAGGATCAGCGCATTGATTGAGTTCAGGCAATTGAAAAGAAAGTGTGGCTGTAGTTGCAGTTGGAGTTTCTGCAATTCAGCCTCCTTTACCATCGCCGCAGTTGCAGCCTGCCGGCTAATGGCTTCCTCCTGGTCGCGTAGCCGGTAGTGGATCACGCTGCTGAAGGTAAGTCCGGCCATGATGAGGAAATCAAAACTCCATCGAAGGGGTGCCGTGTTGTTGACGAATGCCAGGTAGCGGGCGTCATGGGCCCCGACAGTTATTACGGCTTCCCGCGTGAGCCAAACGCAAACCAGGGAAAGGAAAAAGCTCAGGGCGGGGGCAAACCACAATTTTCCCCCTTCAGGCATATACCGCCGGAGGACCACCACCACGAGGGCGCTCACGGACAGCACAAGCAAATTGGTGATGAGGCTATCCCAGAAGGCAAGGCGTGGGTCAACACCGAGACGGTCGCGCAAAATCCACGCATGAAATCCTATCCACTTAGCGATCGCGATGATCAGAATGAGCCATCGGACTTTATCAAGAAATTTCAGGAGCTTCACGGTGGATCAGTGGGAGAAAATAGTTGGTGTTACCAGTCCGGAATCAGGCCGCATCAGATCCTTGCTTCCAGCAACCGCTGTGATTTTGCACGGGTCAGTTCAAGATACTCTCCCGCATCATCCGGTTCAACAATTTGTCCGTATACCTGCTCGCCGTCATCCAGCGCCGATATTCTTCTGACGTCCTCCACGACCATGAATTTCCAATTCACCGGCTCGTTTCTTGCGTTCGCAAAGGATGCTTCCCCGATCCTTCCGATGATTTGGGCTTTTTCACGCGCCCATTCAGGTTCTTCCGCCCTGATCAACCGAAACTGTACATCAAACTGTGGTGTGTGGCTTCCGTCACCGGTGATGATGCGGTAGACCAACTTTGCAAGATACCAATTCATACCTTCAGGTAGTTTAAGCATTAGTAACTTTTGATTTCGATTCCTCCAAAAATACACACGCCCGAGATCACAAGGATTTTATCGGATTCACCCGGGCTGGTGACGTTTGACCGCTTGTCGTTGATTCCACCGAGGATAGCAACCAGGTCTGATTTCACTGACCAGTTCGCCGGAACAACCAGTGAGACACCGCCAAAGACCTGGGTAATGTCAATAAATGCCTGTCCATTGATATCGGCCTGGGTGAAGTCCAGCTCAGTGCCTCCAAAGAAAGTCGTAACATCGCCTCCCTTGAAATTCTTTGAGATGATACGCTTCTTTATGCTTCCCAAAATGGTGGTCAGGTCAAGTACTTCCTCTCCGCTGCCGGAGCTATCTTTTGCTTCTGCGGGGGGTACATTGCCGGAGGCAGACCCTCCGCCTTCCCGGTAAGGGTTGAATCGGGTCCGCCGGCTGCCCTCCGGGTGTTTGCCGCGTGAGATCGATGAGCGAAACAGAACGAGTATGCCTATCAGAATTAGGAGTATGGGAAAACTGTACAGATGAAGGTTCCAACCGAATGGAGCGTGGTGCTGCAGAAAAAAATACACACCAACAACGATCAAAATGAGCCAGCCCATTCCCGCAAATCGCTGCTTTGCGCCGATGATAAAGCCTATAGCGATCAGGATCAGCGGCCAGCTAAACAACCAGGATGGGAAGAAAAAAATATCCAGTTTGTCGAGTAAGAGCAGACTGCCTGCGGCAATGATCAATACACCGATGAGCATTCTGTTGTCCGGGCCGGGACGTTGAACATTCTCGTTGGAATCCTTTTCGTTCATTATTTTTTGCCTGAGTTATGCCCGAAATAACGGCATTCAGGCATAACAGACCACCGGTATGGGGTTTATAGCCGTACTTTCCCGGTGAATGCCGGGAATTTCAGGGGTGAATCCGGATGGGATCCGGGTCTATTTGTAGAGCTTCGCATCAAGCGAAAACTTCCCGGGGCCGGAAAAAAAAAGAGTCACGAAGCAGGTCAGCAGAAGGAGGGGTACTTCCTTGCGGCCGAAAGGATCATCGGCATGGACCACGAGGACGATTGTGCCCATTGTAACGATCAGGGGGATCATGGCATAGCGGGTAAAGAGACCCAGCGCTGCGAGGATCGCACAAACGAATTCAGCCAGCACAGCAAAGGTCAAGGTAACCTCGCTTCCCAGTCCGTAGGGATCCCCAAAAGACGAAAGGCGCTCCCTGTAATTCACAACCTTGGGCCAGCCGTGTGTAAGCACGACTCCCGCGGCAGCTACTCTGAGTATAAGCAGGGCAAGGTCGATGGATAATGGTGAGTAACGTAAAAGGCGCTTTATCATCAGGAGCCAATAATACCATCCAGAATTTCTTTGTCCAAGGGATTTATCCTGGATGGAAAGAATTTTACAGCGGTAGCGCCTTCATTGACAAGGTATTTGCAGAAATTCCAGGAGGGCAGCTTTCCCGTCATTCCTTCAAGCCATCGGTAAAGTTCGTGTCTGTCCTTACCCTTCACACTGATCTTCTCAAACATCTGAAAGGTGACGCCGTAGTTCTTTTCGCAGAAGGCAGCGATCTCCGCATTGCCTGCAGGCTCCTGCCAAAGAAAATTATTGGCGGGAAATCCCAGTACGACAACCTTATCACCATACTGTTCATGCAGTTTTTGCAGATCGGCATACTGTGGCGTAAATCCACAGTTGGATGCCGTGTTGACAATCAACAGTTTCTTACCCTTGTATTGCAAGAAGTCGATCTCGGTACCGTCGAGGGCATTGATCCTGAAGTCATAAAGGGAGCCTTCCACTTTGTGATTGCCCCGAACCGCCGATATCTTTTCTGATAGGAATGATGATAAACTCATAGACAGAAGGATGATGGTAAAAACCCCGGCCAGGGATCCCATTTCGATGGATTTATGCTGATGGATTTATAGCTCGTCAAGCAGTTGCCTGTGCATGGGATTTACCTTGGAAGCAAAGAACTTTACCGTGCCGTTGGGTTTAACAAGGTATTTGCAAAAATTCCAGGAAGGTTCCTCACCGGTTTTTTCTTTCAACCAGGCGTACAAAGGATCCTGATCTTCGCCCTTAACGGAGATCTTTTCAAACAGCTGAAATTTTACGCCAAAATTCTTTTGACAGAATAATGCGATCTCATCGTTGGTGCCCGGCTCCTGTCCCCCGAAATTGTTGGCAGGGAAACCCAGTATCGTGACCTTGTCACCGTACGTTTCATGCAACTTCTCCAGATCAGCATACTGTGGCGTGAACCCGCATTTTGATGCCACGTTCACGATCAGGAGCGTCTTCCCTTTATACCGGGAAAAATCGATGGTCTGACCATCGATCGATTTCATCTTAAAATCATAGACCGAGGGAACGCTCGTCATTGCCATGAGCGCAAAAATCAAGAGTAGTTTCATAACAAAGGATCGTTTAATTGCCAACATAACATTGCGGAATAGTGTTCAATTTCAACATCTGACATTGGTCAGGTAAACAAAATACGTTGCAATATACACGTTGCCGGCTATTCCTGCTACATCCTTTCAGGCACCTTTATCCCCAGTAATCCCATCCCCTTTGCCAGTGTGCGCGCGACAGCGGCGGAAAGCGCTACCCGGAGCATCAGCCTGGGGTTATCGGATTCGCCGAGTATGGGAATTGACTGGTAGAACTGGTTGTACTCCTTGGCAAGTTCGTATACATAGTTGGCAATAATGGCAGGAGAATACATTCTTGCGGCTTCCCTGACTCTATCTTCGTAGGCGCTGAGTAGCCGGATCACCTCCCGCTCGGCGGATTCGAGCACAGCGACAGGCTCCAGTTGGGCGGGTGGAAGCGAAACTCCCAGACCATCCGCCTTGCGCAGTACCGCCCTGATTCGGGCATGGGTATACTGAATGAACGGGCCGGTAAATCCCTGCAACTGGATCGATTCGTTGGGGTCGAAAAGCATCCGCTTCCTTGGATCGACCTTCAACAGGAAAAATTTAAGTGCACCCAGACCGATCATTCTGAACAGCTCCAGAGCTTCCTCCCCATCCATCTCTTCGATCTTGCCCAGCGCCCGGGTTTGGTTCTCAGCCTCCCCGATCATTTCCGAAATCAAGTCGTCTGCATCCACGACCGTCCCTTCCCTGGATTTCATCTTGCCCGATGGCAGATCCACCATTCCGTATGACAAATGGTAACAACGCTTTGCCCACTCATAGCCAAGCTTTTCAAGGATCAGGAACAGTACTTTGAAGTGGTATTCCTGCTCGTTGCCAACGGTGTAGATCTGTCCAATGATGTGCGGAAAATCATTGAAGCGAAGAACAGCCGTTCCGATATCCTGTGTGATGTAAACCGATGTGCCATCCGAGCGCAGCAATACTTTCTCGTCAAGTCCTTCCGATGTAAGATCCACCCATACCGATCCGTCTTCTTTTCTGAAAAAGATACCCTGTTCGACGCCCTTCAACACGATCTCCTTTCCGAGCAGGTACGTTTCGGACTCAAAATACAGGCGGTCGAAGTCTACGCCCATAGCGCGGTAGGTAATTTCAAAGCCGTTATAAACCCATTGATTCATTTTCTCCCACAGAGCCACCGTTTCGGGGTCTTTATTTTCCCATTTGCGCAACATTTCGGTAGCCAGTTTCATGATGGGCGCCTCGCGCTCCGCCTCTTCCCGGGATGCACCTTTCTCCGTCAGCGCCGTAACCTGCGCCTTGTAAGCCTTGTCAAAAGCCACGTAGTAATTGCCCACCAGATGGTCGCCTTTTGTCGAATTGGTTTCAGGCGACTCTCCTTCACCGAAGAGCGTCCATGCTGCCATCGACTTGCAGATATGAATACCCCTGTCGTTGATGATCTGCACTTTGTGCACAACATACCCATTGGCTTTGTAAATCTGGCTTACACTCCAACCCAAAAAATTATTGCGGAGGTGCCCCAGGTGCAGTGGTTTGTTGGTATTCGGAGACGAGAATTCGATCATAATCTCCGCACCGTTGAAAGGAAGCTCTCCGTAAGCGGAATTGTTGTAAATGGACGAAAGAACCTCAATCCAGGCGCCGTCATTCAGTACCAGATTCAAAAAGCCCTTAATTACGTTATAGCGTGTGATCAATCCTGAATTTTGTACAAGATGTTCACCAATCAACGCGGCCGTGTCAGGAGGATTTTTCCTGCTCAGACGGGTCAATGGAAAGCAAACGAGGGTATGAGACCCTTCAAATTCCCGGTTCGTCGGCTGGATCTGGATGGTGTCTGGTGTGGTTCCAAAGAGCGAGTTGAGGGCATGTTCTATTTCCGAGCGAAGCGAAGATTCTAAATTCATGTTGCAATTTAACTTACAGCGACCGGCAGTGACACGATGATCCCCTCATCTTTTACCAATCCAGCAAATAAGCGAAGATCAACGGAGCGACAATAGTTGCGTCGGACTCGATAATGTACTTCGGTGTATCAATGCTAAGTTTTCCCCAGGTAATCTTTTCGTTAGGCACAGCGCCTGAATATGACCCATAGCTGGTGGTTGAATCACTGATCTGGCAGAAATAGCTCCAGAAGGGTATGCCATCCATTTCCAGGTCCTGGTGCAGCATGGGTACTACGCATATCGGGAAATCACCGGCGATACCGCCACCGATCTGAAAGAATCCGATGCCCTCGTTCCCGGAATTCTTCGTATACCAGTCGGCGAGCCAGGTCATGTACTCAATGCCTGACTTCATGGTGGAGGCTTTCAGTTCCCCCCTGTAAACGTAGGAAGCGAAGATGTTGCCCATCGTCGAGTCTTCCCAACCCGGCACTACCATGGGCAGGTTTTTTTCAGCTGCTGCTATCATCCAGGAATGCGCCGGATCAATCTCATAATATGGTTTGAGGTCACCGCTTGTGATCATCCGGTACATGTACTCATGCGGAAAAAGGCGTTCCCCTTTGTCCTCGGCATCCTTCCAGACTTTGAAGAGGTGTTTCTGAAGGCGTCTGAAGGCCTCCTCTTCCGGGATACAGGTATCGGTTACCCGGTTCAGGTGATTTTTCAGGAGGTCCCATTCCTGCTGCGGGGTAAGATCGCGGTAATTAGGAATTCGCTTATAGTAAGAGTGGGCAACCAGGTTCATTATATCCTCTTCGAGGTTGGCCCCGGTACAGGAAATAATGTGCACTTTTTCCTGCCGTATTACCTCCGACAAGCTTATTCCAAGTTCGCCTGTGCTCATGGCCCCGGCCAGCGTGATCATCATCTTCTTACCATCGGCGATGTGTTGCCTGTATGCCTTCGCGGCGTCCACAAGCGTGGCGGCGTTGAAGTGCAGGTAATGCTTTTCCAGGAATA
>DATBVZ010000425.1:0-9544 GCA_036515095.1 Cyclobacteriaceae bacterium
CTCAGGAAGATCAGCGATAACAGCCGGTACCGGCTGTGGGCCGACCTGATCATGGCGAACCTGACACAGATTCCGGCAGGGCAATCGCTGGTTGAGCTGCCCGATCTTTACCGCGATGACCGGACTGTACAGATAAAGCTCAAACCCGCCCTCTCCCCGCAGAAGAATGCGGAAATGTATTATTCAAAAGCAAAGAACCAGGCCATCGAGTTAACCCACCTGCAGCGGCTGCTTGCTGCAAAAGAGGCCGAGCAGGAGGAGATTCAGGCGGCAATCCGGGACGTTGAGATGGCCGAAGACAGTAAGGCAGTCCGCAGCCTTGCCGGGAAGTTGTCTCCTTCTGCGCCGGGAAGGCAAGAGGCGGCCACACTCCCCTACCATGAGCATACCGTTCTGGGTTTCCGGATATGGGTGGGAAAGAATGCGGCTGCAAACGACCGGCTTACTACAAAGCATGCATACAAAGAAGATCTCTGGCTTCACGCGAGGGACGTTCCCGGATCGCATGTCATAATAAAATACCAGGCTGGCAGCACGTTTCCGGAAACCGTAATTGAACGTGCGGCGCAACTCGCGGCATTTCATTCAAAACGAAAAAATGAATCATTGTGTCCGGTGATATATACACCCCGGAAGTTTGTCCGGAAAAGAAAAGGAGATGCTCCCGGCGTGGTGGTGGTGGAGCGAGAGAAAGTGATCCTGGTAGTACCGTCGAAGCAGGTGTGAGGGACCCGGCCACGGGTATGACGGTATTACTTCACAACATTGACTTTAATGGTATTGGTACGCTGTTTCTCCCGGATGGGCATACTGGCGAGGACGACAAAAATATCGCCGGAGGAAACATGCCCGTCCTTCTTCAGGATTTCCTCGACATCGGCTATGGTTTCATCGGTAGAGTTGGTCTTGTCATAGTAGTATGCACTTGATCCCCAAACCAGGTTGATCGTTGTCAGCAGTTTCTTATTAGCGGTAAATACAAAGATATTGAGGTTGGGCCGGTGCGATGATGATTTCAAAGCGGTGTATCCGGTTGTTGTCATTCCGACAATTGCCTTGGCTCCAACTTCCTTTGCCAGTTTGCAGGCGGCCAATACCAGGCTATCGTGAATGTATGTAGATGATTCCCGATCCGGATTATGGAAATGGTAGTAGATGGATGGATTTTTTTCTACCGACACAATGGTTCTTACCATGCTTCGTATGACCTCGATGGGATATTTTCCGGCGGCGGTTTCTGCCGAAAGCATTAATGCATCGGCACCGTCCATCACTGCGTTTGCCACGTCATTTGTTTCGGCGCGGGTCGGGCGGGGGTTTTCGATCATGCTTTCCATCATCTGGGTGGCCACAATTACCGGTTTGCCTATCTGGTTGCATTTCTCGATGAGCATTTTCTGTACCATCGGAACCTCTTCCAGCCATATCTCAACACCCAGGTCGCCGCGTGCAACCATTATGGCATCCGTGAGCGCGATGATCTCGTCGATGTTGCTGAGCGCCTCCGGTTTTTCAATTTTTGCAACCACCATCGCCGCTGATTTGTGTTTGTTCAGGATATTGCGCATGGCCTGGATATCCGATCCGCGCCGTACAAACGACAGAGCGATCCAATCGAGGTCATTCCGGATTCCAAACTCCAGGTCAGCGAGGTCCTTTTCCGTGAGCGAGGGTGCGGATACTTTGGTGAATGGGAGGTTAATACCCTTCCGTGATTTCAACGGCCCGCCGTGCACTACCTCGGTCACAATATCGATATCCCTGACCTCTTTTACTTTCAATTCGATTTTTCCATCGTCAACAAGAACAAGGTCCCCGACCGTTACATCGTTAGGCAACCCCGTATATGAGGTGCTCACAATTTCGCGATTGCCAACCAACTGACGCGTGGTTATGATAAGCTCCTGACCGCGCTCCAGTATTATGCCCGCTTCTACTTCCTGAACCCTGATCTTTGGACCCTGCAGATCCTGAAGCAGTGATATCGCCGTTCCCATTTCGCGGTTGAGTTCACGCACGTTGTCAATGACTTTCTTGTGGTCTTCGTGCGTCCCGTGCGAAAAGTTTAACCGGAATACATCCACACCCTCGTTTATGAGTGCACGCAACATTTCTTTGGAGTTCGTGGCTGGCCCTACAGTGGCTACAATTTTTGTTTTATTATTTCCTATTTTCTCAGGCATAAATTGTGTATAAGCAGGCTTATGGCATTAAAAATCGTGTAAATGACGTTAAACATCTTCAGAACACAAAATTGGTTTTTGACTTTAATTCGTTCAGAGCGATGGGCGTAACAAGCTCCACGGATGGAATCTCCTTCAGCTTGTTTGGCAAGGAAACATCCGGCCGTTGATCCTGCAAGCGTGCCAGAACGATGAAATCAAAATGAGGGAACTCGGGTGTAAGGAAATGTTTTCCGTGCGGTCCTTCAGCGGGCCTGTTTCCAAGCAACTTCAACCTGCTGACATGCGTTTCAAAAGAGTAGTGAGTGAATCCCAGGTTGCGTTTATTTCTGAAGCCGACGGTGAGATCAGACTGCTTCACCAGATGAGTGCCAAGTCTTCGGTTAAGTTCCCAGGCCAGCTTGTAGCCTTTTGCAGATGAAATTATCCCGAAGGCATCGAAATCAAAATCGTAGTCAATTACAAGCTTGCTTTTCTTCATTTTTGACTCGTATACGAAGTTTCTGCCAGCCTGAGGCAAGATCAAAAAAGTTTGACAATATTCAGGTAAATATCTTTCTTTGCAAAGATTTTTAATTGTCTAAACCTCAAAAACATGTCCGAAATTGCACAAAAAGTAAAACAGATCATCATCGAGAAACTTGGTGTTGAAGAATCTGAAGTTACTCCAGAGGCTAGCTTTACCAACGATCTTGGTGCTGACTCCCTCGACACGGTGGAGCTAATAATGGAGTTCGAAAAGGAATTCAACATCTCCATTCCTGATGACCAGGCAGAGAATATCTCTACTGTTGGCCAGGCGATCTCATACTTAGAGCAAAACGTTAAGAAGTAAAATTGGTTAATCCTTTCCTTTCACCACACCCCATCTGTCATGACTTTGAAGCGAGTAGTAGTCACAGGGCTTGGTGCACTCACGCCGATTGGGAATACCGTTCAGCAGTTCTGGGAAGGACTGAAGAACGGAACCAGCGGAGCAGCCCCTATTACTCGATTTGATGCCACTCTCTACAAAACAAGGTTCGCCTGTGAAGTAAAAAATTTTGATATCGGCAATTTCATGGACCGCAAAGAGGCCAGGAAGATGGATCCTTTTGCGCAATATGCAATGGTGGCGTCAGATGAAGCGATCAAAGATTCAAAGCTTCCTCTGGGTGAGCTTGATCCGAACCGCGCAGGCGTTATCTGGGGATCCGGCATCGGGGGGTTGCTAACGTTTCAGGAAGAGGTTAAGGTATACGCACGGGGAGACGGAACGCCACGCTTTAACCCGTTCTTCATACCCAAGATGATCCCTGACCTGAGCGCGGGTCATATCTCTATTAAATATGGTTTCCGCGGCCCCAACTTTGTAACCGTTTCGGCGTGCGCTTCATCGACGAACGCCATCTATGATGCCTTCACTTACCTGCGCCTTGGAAAAGCAGACGTTATCGTCACAGGAGGTTCGGAAGCGGCCATCTGTGAAGCCGGTGTAGGTGGATTCAATGCCTTGCGTGCATTGTCGGAGCGCAACGATTCGCCCGGGACGGCCTCAAGACCGTACGACACGGATCGCGATGGTTTTGTTTTGGGCGAAGGCGCCGGAGCATTGATACTTGAAGAATACGAACATGCCAAAAAGCGTGGTGCCCGAATTTATGCTGAAGTACTCGGTGGCGGCATGTCTGCCGATGCCTATCACATCACCGCGCCCCATCCCGAGGGAGCAGGCATAATCCAGGTAATGTACAATGCGTTGGAGGATGCGTCAATATCAGCGGATGATGTGGATTACATAAATACACACGGGACGTCTACACCGCTTGGTGATCTGGGAGAGATCAAGGCTATTCAAAAAGTGTTTGGCGATCATGCGTATGCTATGAATATCAGTTCCACCAAATCCATGACCGGTCATTTGCTTGGAGCCGCCGGCGCGGTCGAAAGCATCGCGTGCCTCATGGCCATCAATCAATCCATCGTACCCCCAACCATCAATCATTTTGAATCGGATGCCGAGCTTGACCCTAAGCTCAACCTTACCTTCAACAAAGCCCAGAACCGGGAAGTCAGGATCGCCCTTAGCAACACGTTTGGGTTTGGCGGGCACAATTTCTCCATTCTGTTCAAAAAAACCAGCTAATTGCCCAGGCATTGACAGAAGTATTTGTTAATTCTTAAATTAGTGGTTTCATTAGTGATTGTTTGTTTAGAAAGACTGTCGCTTGGTCTGGAAAATACTATCGATTCCGAAGGGTAAAACCAAGAATGATCAGAAACTGGTCACCGCTGTGCAAAACATAGCGGGTATATCGCCTTCCAATCTGGCCCTCTACAAATTGGCAACCATACACAGCTCTATCGCAAGGGAGGGAGGAAACGGATTCAAAGAGTCTAACGAACGCCTTGAATACCTTGGTGATGCCATACTCGGAGCCGCAGTAGCCGATTATTTGTTCAAGAAATTTCCATACAAGAACGAAGGGTTTCTTACTGAAATGCGTTCGCGGCTTGTGAATCGCGAATCGCTGAATATGCTGGCACGAAAAATAGGTATCGCAAATATTGTTCAGTACGATAAAAAAAATGCGCACCTCCAGCAGGTTATTCTTGGCAATACCCTGGAAGCTATCGTCGGTGCAATTTATCTCGATAAGGGGTATCTCAGATGCAAGAAATTCGTGGTTGACAAACTCATAAATCCGTATCACGATCTCGATTCGCTGGTAAAGGCAAACTCAAATTTCAAGAGCAAGATCATCGAATGGGCCCAGCGCGAAGGCAAAGAGATCCGATTCGAAATTATATCCATTAAAAAAGGAAAAAACCACAAGGAGTTTACTGCCCAGGTAGCGGTTAACAGCGAGACTATGGGTACCGGCTATGGTAACAGCAAGAAAAAGGCTGAACAGGATGCTGCCTTTAAAGCGTGCACCATGCTGGGTATCCTTGGTGATAACTGATGTAAAGGACTTGATAAAGCAGGAATCTCCCATCTTCAATGCTACGAATCGCAGGCGGAACCGTAAATCAGATCCCACTTGACTGGGTTAATAATACCCAAAACATTCTTTCGGCTATCCGCGAGGCGCGGTCGAAAAACGTAAACATCCTGTGCCTTCCGGAGCTTTGCATTACCGGCTACGGATGCGAAGATCTTTTTCTGAGCGAATGGCTTTCTGCCAAAGCCTGGGAACAGGTGCAGGTCATCAAAGACCATTGCGCCGATATCACCGTGGCTGTCGGACTCCCTGTAAGAATTAACAACATCACTTACAACGGTGCATGCGTAATCAGTGATCAGAAAATCAAGGGAATCACCTGCAAGCAAAATCTCGCCCGCGACGGGGTTCACTACGAACCGCGATGGTTTGATCCATGGAAGCCGGGCGTTCAAAATCTCCTTTCACTGGACGATGGTACGATACCGGTAGGCGATGTCATTTATAACCTGGAAGGTATTCGGTTCGGATTTGAGATCTGTGAGGATGGCTGGCATGGCCGCAGCCGCCCGGGATATTCGCTGGCGTCCCGCGGTGTTGACCTGATCCTCAATCCCAGCGCGAGCCATTTTGCTATGGGGAAAAGTCAGCTTCGTGAGGAGGTGGTTGTACTCGATGGTTCCAGGACCTTTGACTGCGCCTACATTTTTGCCAATCTTCTGGGTAATGAGGCCGGTCGGATGATCTATGACGGTGATATCATTATTGCCAATAAAGGAGACCTGATCGGTCAAAACCGGCGACTGTCGTTTTCGAGATCAGAAGTTCTGTACTGCGATGTGGATTTTACGGAAGAGGGCAATACGTCGCCCCCCATCCTCTACGACTCCAAGGAGAGAAATGAAGAACTCACACAGGCGCTTTCCCTTGCGCTATTCGATTACCTCAGGAAAAGTAAGGCAAAGGGATTTGTCCTTTCGCTCAGCGGCGGCGCTGACTCCGGTTCGTGCGCCGTAGCCATCGCCGAAATGGTAAAGCGTGCCAGTCTTGCACTGGGTTGGGACCAGTTTTGTTCGACCTTCCATCTGGATGGCGCACAGATCGGCAACGATTGGCGCAAGGCAGTTGGACAGCTGCTCACCTGCGTTTATCAGTCCAGCAGAAACTCTTCCGAGTCAACACGTGCTGCAGCCAGCGAACTGGCCGACTCCATAGGGGGACAATTCCATCATTGGAGCATTGATGAGGAGGTAAATACCTTTACAAGGAAGGTGGAGGAAGCCATTAACCGTGAGCTGACCTGGCAAACGGATGATGTCAGCCTTCAAAACATACAGGCGCGGGCACGTTCACCGGTTATCTGGTTGCTGGCGAATACCAAAGGTGCCATTCTGATCACGACTTCCAATCGCAGCGAGGGCGATGTCGGCTATGCCACCATGGATGGAGACACGAGCGGAAGCCTCGCTCCTATAGCCGGCCTCACCAAGATATTCCTGCTGCAATGGCTGAAATGGGCCGAACGCCATCTTGGACACACCGGACTGAATCGTATTAACGCCCTGGAGCCCACCGCTGAATTGCGCCCTCCCGATCGAAAACAAACGGATGAGAGTGATCTCATGCCGTATACGGTTCTTGCAGAAATAGAAAAACTGGGGATTCGCGATCATAAATCTCCAAAACAGGTATTCGAGGCAATGAAACAGCATTACGACGACCACGACCGGCTGAAAGGCTACATCAGAAAATTCTTCCGGCTCTGGTCGACGAACCAATGGAAACGGGAGCGAATGGCTCCGTCGTTTCACCTGGATGACATGAACATCGATCCCCGGACCTGGTGCCGCTTTCCCATCCTGTCATCGGGCTTCAGGGAAGAACTTGACTTGTTGTAGGTTATCTGCCGGTCAGCGACAACTCATTTATTTATTTATAGATTTGAGAAATGACAATACCCGGTTATCTGATCTGGAATGGCAACCCTGAGATCTACACGTTCACCGTTCCCCTGACGGAGAGGGAGGTTACGCTCCGGTGGTATGGATTGCTTTTTGCCCTGGGTTTCCTGATAAGCCAGCAGATCCTGTACTATATTTATAGGAGAGAGGGCAAGCCGGAAAGCGATGTGGACCAACTTACACTCTATATGGTCGTCGCCACCATTATCGGCGCGAGGCTGGGACACGTGCTGTTCTATGAACCGGACATTTACCTCCGGGAACCCTTAAAGATCCTGAAAATATGGGAGGGCGGATTGGCCAGTCACGGGGCTGCGGCAGCGATCCTCTTTGCGCTGTGGATCTATGCCCGAAAGAAAAAGCCAGGCCAGGGATATTTCCAGGTGGTAGACCGGATTGTCATCCTGGTGGCGCTCACCGGCGCGCTCATCCGCCTGGGTAATTTCTTCAATTCGGAGATTATCGGAAAGCCCACACACGACACGGCGGGTGTGGTATTTGCCAGAAGTGTCACCGAAGCGCTGGAGCGATCGGGACGCGTTGAAGATGTCTCATTCGTAAAGGTGGATTCCGCGGTTAATGAAAACGGCTTTCCGCCGGTCAAGATGCTGGTCGATTTCGCACCGGCGGCAGGCTCCATGCAGCATATGAATGTCGCCCTAAACCGGATTTCGGCTTTTCAGGAGCCGCGGCATCATATTGACATTACCTCCGCATTCATCCCGAAAATTATTCCCGAAGAAGACAATACTTCTTCCGCGATCGTGTTTATGTACATGATTCCCCGCCATCCCGCTCAATTGTACGAATCCCTTTCCTGTTTTCTGCTGTTTCTGATATTGCTATGGATGTGGTCCAGGGACAGGGAGAGGACGCCGCCGGGAAGGCTGCTGGGGACTTTTCTGATCGTCTGCTTCGGCTTGCGGTTCGTTTTTGAGTTTATTAAGGAACCCCAGGTAACCTTTGAAAGCAATATGGCATTAAACATGGGACAACTCCTCAGTATTCCCCTTTTCCTGGCGGGAATACTGATCCTGATGATGTCATTCAGGAAACAGGAATCCCGATACGAGTGAAGTTAACCCTTTACACACAGAACCTGTACTGGTAAGAACGATGCTCCTGAGAATGTTCATATTGACCGGAATCCTCCTGATGCTTGGAGCGGACACCTATGCGCAATCCTCTCGCCCGGGAGCCGCAGCCAGGAAATCGATCAGGCAATATCCGGTTGCGCCCGATGACCCCGGGGTAATCACGCACATTAACCGGATATTCATTATCGGTAACAGGCTTACCCGTGACCACATTATTCTTCGCGAACTCACATTGAAAGCAGGCGATACCGTGAGTATTGCCAGACTGGACGAAATCATTGACCAGGATGAGAAGAAAATTTTTAACACGCATCTTTTTAATACGGTTGAAATTAAGAAACTGGAGGTTGACGCGGAACACACGGATCTGCTTGTTAATCTTGATGAACGGTGGTACACCTTTCCCTCTCCGATCTTTGAACTGTCGGACCGTAATTTCACGGAGTGGTGGCAAAACTACGATCATGATCTGAGCCGCGTCAATTATGGCCTTCGCCTGTATCAATTCAATGTACGGGGCCGAAATGAAACGCTGATGGCCACCATGCAATTCGGGTTCAACCGCGTCTTTGCCGTTCGTTATACAATTCCGTATATCGATCGGAAACAAAAACACGGATTGATCCTGGATTTTGACTTCCAGGAATCCAAGAACCTTGCTTACCGGACGGTTGATCATAAGCGGGAATTTTACAGCAGCAGGCACCTGCTTCGCGAACGCCGGGGTGCCGGCCTCACCTACACGTACCGGAATTCCTTCTATGACAGGCACCAATTGAGAATCGATTATCGCCACACCGATGTTGACGATACCATCCGTATACTCAATTCGGATTACCTGGGCAGCGAACAAATAGACCAGAAACTACTTGCCCTCACGTATGAATTCTCGTCCGATTACCGCGATGTAATCGCCTACCCGCTAAGGGGGAGCCACTTCTGGATCAGGGCGACCCGTATGGGCTTCGGGCTTGATGTGAACAAAACCGAACTTGCCGCCTCCTACGCAATTTTTGATGACCTTAAAAGGAATTTTTTCCTGTCCAATTATACGTACGGATACTGGAGCGCACCCGATAAACAGCCCTACAATCAGCTGGGTGTACTTGGATTCCGAAAGGAGATTGTCCGCGGCTATGAGATATTCGTCATTGAGGGTCCACATTACGTCCTGAACAAAACCACTTTCAAGAAGCGCATATTTTCCCGAAACTACCAATGGGACAAGGGACCTATCGAGCAGTTCAGGCATTTCCCGATTGCCATTTACCTTAAATCGTATGCCGACTTCGGGTATGTTTGGAATTACCCGGACTATACACAGAACTCCAGGCTGACCGACAAGCTGATCGTAGGGGCGGGCGCGGGTTTCGATATCG
>DATBVZ010000426.1:0-5516 GCA_036515095.1 Cyclobacteriaceae bacterium
CCTGCTGCAAATGGATGTAACGGGACGCCTGTAAATGTTACGGTTACCGTAAACCCTGTCGCCATCGTTTCCGCAGGAGCGGACTTTGCGGTTTGCGAGCCATTGGCTATACCTATTGTTGGGATCTTGGGAGGAAGTTCAACGTCGGGTACATGGTCCATAGTTTCAGGACTGGGAACCCTTTCACCATCCATCGTTTCGGGAAGTACAGTAACCTCCACCTATACGGTGGACCCTTCGGAAATCGGCAACACCGTTGTGTTCCGTATCACTACGGATGATCCGGATGGGACCGGACCATGTTCGTTGGTATCTGATGAAGTTGCTGTGGCGATCCACCGGCAGGCGCAGGTCATCGCACCCGCGGATTATGAAGTATGCGAGCCAGGTACACTGATGCTGACCGGCACGCTCGGTGGAAGTGCGACCTCAGGATCATGGAGTGTGGTGAGCGGCACCGGAACCCTCTCCATCAGCAGTGTTACGGGAACGGCGGTTACCGCTACCTATATTATCGATCCTTCGGAAGTCGGAAGTGTGGTCACCTTCCGGCTTACTACCAACGATCCTGACGACACCGCCGGCCCGTGTGTTGCCGAATCGGATGACGTCAATATTACCATAAACGAATCACCCAAGGTTGATGCCGGGCCGGATGCCGAAGTCTGCGAAGACGCAGTTGTTCAACTTAGCGGGAGCATCTTTGGCTCTGCCACTTCAGCGACCTGGAGCGGCGGCAGCGGTCCGGCCCAGTTTGGAGACGTTAATGATCCCTTAAGTACATACACCCTGACATCCGCAGATATTCTGGCCGGCAGCATTACACTTGTGTTGACAACAAATGATCCGGATGGAGCTGGTCCATGTACGAATGTTTCTGACCAGGTAGTGATCACCATAAATCGCTTACCCGCGGTATTTCTCTCGGGCCTTCAGGCAAGTTATGCGGAGAATGAACCGCCTGTAAATATGGAGGGCTTTCCTTCAGGCGGAACCTTTACGGGTCCGGGCGTTCTGGCAGGAACTAATGTATTCGATCCGGGAACTGCCAATATAGGTTTCAACACGATCACGTATACCTACACGGACCCGGACGGCTGTACGAATTTTGACGAAAGGATCGTTGTCGTAAATGAACTGACCACAACCGACTTTGGTATCTTCAATGGTTCAGCCTATGATTTCAGTCCGACGCCCGAAATTTGCGCAAACATAGGCAGGGCCTACCTCAGAGGCATACCCGATTATGCAACAGGCTTCACACCAACCTTTTTCAGCAGTCCCGATGTACCTTCCCGCATCGGACTTGATGCAACCGGTTATTACCTGGATACGGATGGGCTTATTTCCGGACAATATTACATCCAGTATACCTATACCAATGAATTCAACGCGACGAGCGTCCTGATAAAACGCGTAACCGTATACGCAGCGCCGGTTGCGGCTATTGATGCCGCCAACGCCTGCGAGGGGGTGCCCGTGCAGTTCACTGATCTTTCTACGATACCGGGCAATACCCTGGGAGGATCCATTACGGAATGGCTCTGGGACTTTGATGACCAGGATCTTCTCAATTCGACCCAGAATCCGACATACATCTTCCAGGATGCTGATGTGTATGATGTAACCCTGACCGTGACTACCGATCAGGGCTGTACCAATACCGCCACCCGTCAGATCATCATCGGACCGCCGCCCGTGGTCGACTTCGATTGGTCAGGGATATGCAGTACGCAAGGAACCCAGTTCTCCAACACCTCGACCATTTCCGGCGGCTTTAGTTCCATTGAATCTTTCCAATGGGATTTCGGAGATGGCGATATCACGGCGCTGGATCTTGCGGGCAACCCAATACCGCCCGGTACCCACGGGGGTAGAACCAGCGGTACGTACAGGGATCCGAACCACCTGTTTGCGACCTTCAGTGAGTACAATGTGCGGCTTACTGCAATGACGGACGTAGGTTGCGTCCAGGATACCGTCAAACGCGTGTATATCCTGGACTACCCGGCAGCAACACCTACCCTGGGATACTTTGAAGATTTTGAAGGCGGAAATGGAACGTGGTTCAGAACATCACTAACCGGGACAAGTTGGGTGTTGGGCACGCCTTCAGGGGAAACGATTAACGCGACAGCTTCGGGTTCACAAGCCTGGTGGACAGGGTCAAATCCTGATGCCGCGACGGACAACAGCACGTATTTCAACAACGAACAATCGGAAGTGATAGGACCTTGCCTTGATCTTAGCGGACTGGAACGACCGATGGTTTCATTGAACTACTGGACTGACGCTCAGGATGGATTCGACGGGGCCGTATTGCAATACAGTGTGAACGGTGGAGCAAGTTGGGAGACCATTGGAGATGCCGACGGCGGTGGTATTGAGTGGTACAACCGAACCAACCTCAATGGAAACCCCGGTGGTCAGGATAATTTTGCGTGGTCCGCCTCATCGCTGGCCTGGAAAAACGCCCGTTACAGCCTGGATGATATTCCGTCCGGATTACGTCAAAAAGTAATTTTCAGAATTGCTTTTGGGGCTAATGATGACAACCTTCAGGGCAGCGTTCTAAACGGTTTCGCTTTCGACGACATCTATATTGGTGAAAGGAAACGAAATGTACTGGTTGAACACTTCACCAACAAGGGCGGTACACAACCTGCTACTACCGATGCCGAAGCCTATTTCAACAACCTCTTCGAACAGCGTCCACTGAATGAATCCAATTTCATCAAACTGGAATACCATATATCAAATCCCGGGCTGGACTCGATCAACCTTCACAATCCGGCTGCTCCGCAGGCTAGAAGTCTCTTCTATGGGGTTTCTCAACCGCCGGCAGCGGTAATGGATGGTATCCTGGGCGACTATTACGGTACGATTTTCAATGGAAATCCCTTTGCCATTTCTTCGGTGCATCTTGACCGGCGGTCCCTTGAAGATCCCCCGTTCAACATAGAACTCGACACCCTGGCCACTTCGGGAGACAAGATCAGGGGACAGGTTCGGATTGAGTATGCCGACACTACGCAGGTTCAGACAGAACCGGTTATCGTTCAGGTAGCATTGGTGGATTCGGTGGTGAATATTTTCGATACCCGGCAATTCAAGTACGTCGTCAGAAAACTGTTGCTTAATAATGAAGGCCTGCAGATAAACCAGCAGTGGCAGGCGGGTGTCACGTTTGTTCACGACTTTGAAGAGAACATCGACGTGCCGATCAATGAGAGCACGGCGCATTACCTGGTCGCTTTTGTTCAGGATAAAACAACCCGGCGAATCCATCAAGCCATCGTAAAGCTGTTGGTTAACAAGCAGGGTGTCCGTCCGGTAGGTTTGCCCGACGACCCGGTAATGGCTGAGATCCGTGATATCGCCATTTATCCTAATCCGGCATCCAATGTGTTGTATTTTAATCTTCCCAATCGGCTGACAAAGGACTTTACGTGGAATCTGGTAGATCAGCGTGGTGTAACGGTGTTGGATGGAGATGTTAACCGGTCTTTTGATCAGCCCCAGGCCGTTGATATCAGCCAGGTAGCGAACGGGATCTACTTTATGAAGATCAATTCAGGCAATCGTACGCTGATATACCGCAAGATTGCTGTAATGAACCGGAACTAGATGGTTCTTACGTGACTCAACTCTTCGACAGCACTGTGACAATATTGCATAAATTCTGCAACCCGATCCGGCAGCGCATGAAGTTCTGTTCTGGTTCTGCTGTACTCTTCGATCTGCGCAACCTTGTCGCGAAGCCGGTCGAGTCCCATTAGCGTAAAAGACGGTTTGATCTGGTGCGCCAGTCGCGAAAGCGTGTCCCAATCCTGCTTCGAAACGGCGCTTGTCATTTCTTCCGTGGTTTGTGGAAGCGAGGTAACAAACGTCTGGATCATCTCGCGGATGAATTCCTCATTGTTACCGGAAACATGCTTAAGATAATCGAGGTTGTAATAGGTCTGTGCGCGTTGATGGGTCGTCAGCTCGCCCTGTCGCGCGGGACCGGCGGGAACGATCTTTAGTTCCTCAAACAACTTCGTATACAGGTCGTCAGGGGCAAACGGTTTAGGGAGGTAGTCGTTCATGCCCGCTGCCAGGCAACGCTCGACGTCAACCTTGGTGGCATTGGCCGTAAGAGCGATGATCGGAATGCTCTTGAGCGGTTCCGGCATCATCCGGATGGCTTTGGTTGTCTCAAAGCCATCCATTACAGGCATCTGGACATCCATCAGGATAACATCGAACAGTGATGTCTTGAGTTTTTCAAGGGCAACGAGACCATTCTCCGCAGTCTCGGTGTGGCAATTCCAGTTCTTGAGTACACTCTTTGCGTACAGCCTGTTGATGTCATTGTCTTCTACAAGCAGCACATCCAGGGAATACGATCTGGAATCAGCCACTTTCTTTTCTTGCGATGCTGATTTCTTTCGGGTTGTCTCCTTCGGCCTGCTGAATGGTATCAGCACCGTAAACGTAGAACCAACATTTTCCTCGCTCTTAACGCTGATCTTGCCTTTCTGCAATTCGACCAACTGCTTGGCGATAGTGAGACCCAGCCCTGTTCCGCCGTATTTGCGCGTCACACTGGCATCGGCCTGGCTAAAGCTCTCGAAGATGGTGTTGAGTTTTTCTTTGGGGATGCCCACGCCCGTATCGGCTACTTCGATCCGTACCAGGCGGGTGAATTGCTGATCGCGCTCACATGAGCAGGCAACGTGAATGGATCCCGAATGGGTGAACTTCATTGCATTGCTGATCAGGTTTATCAGTATTTGGTTGAGGCGTACCGGGTCGCCCAGCAACAGCTCATCGAGTTCCTTGTCGACCCGGTAGCTTATTTCAAGTTTCTTTTCGCGTGCCTGATAGGTGAATGTATTCAGCAGGGTTTGAAGTAGACTTCTGAGGTTGAAGGGTATCTTTTCAAATTTCAGTTTGCCGGAAGCTATTGCCGACAGGTCGAGGAGATCGTTGATGATCACCTTCAGGTTTTCGGCGGAGTTGCGAATGGCGCTGAGGTAAGTCTCCTGCTCGTCAGGTTTCTGACTCTGGCTCAGCAGTGTAGCCATGCCGGCAATACCGTTGATCGGAGTGCGTATCTCATGGCTGATGTTGGCCAGAAATTGTTCTTTTGCTTTGCCGAGACGGACAAGCTCTTCCGCATCGCGCTTGCGTTCCGTTATGTCACGGCAGTCCAGGATGAAGCCGGGGAGATTTTCCTTGAATTTCAGGTTTATGGCATTGAATTCCAGGAACCGGTATGTTTTGTCCTTGCAGAGAAATTGAAACTCCACCTGCTGGGTATATGCACGCTTCTGGCTTCTCTTGAACCTGGATTTGACTTCCGCCAGGCTTTCGGGCAGGATGTAATCAAAAAAATTTCTGCCGACGAGGCTGCGCGAGCGGTATCCGAGCGATACACGAACGGCACTGTTGTGGTAGAGAATATTGCCTTCGAAATCGACAATGAAAATGATATCCGATCCGTCTTCGACAACGGCTTCGTAAAACTTTCC
>DATBVZ010000427.1:0-4283 GCA_036515095.1 Cyclobacteriaceae bacterium
GCAGCAGGTCGGAGGCCTCGGTGGAGAAGATCAGGATGATACCACCGTACAGGATCAGCTTGTTGACGAGGAACGAATTGGTGCGTAGCGGTTCGGTTTGCCCGATAAGCTGGAGTATGTTGTAGAGGTAGAAAGTAAGCAGGATGAGAAGGAAGCTGAAGACGTGCACCCATATCCGCCTCTTTTCCTGGAGCTCGGCAATGAATCTCACCACCATAAGTGCCCGCAGCAGGAGCAGGCAAATGACAAGAAGTCGGTACGTAAGGGGACCGAAACTATAGAAAGGACGAAATCCCACATCGTAGATAACAATGCCAATCGCAATCAGGCTCATGACCGGTATCAATGCATCGGTGACCCGAAGGCTGGTCTTGAGTACAGTGCCGATGAGAAAGCGGGTCCGCTGAATCACCTGCCTGGTGATCGCTTGTTTGATGAGAATCAGATAACGGGTGATCGATCTCGGAAGCCGGGACATCTTCATGCGCTGAAAATAGAACTTCCCGCCTGAATAGCGAAGTTTTTTGAATATTAATAGCCCACCAATCTTCGCAGAATATGAACCTCACAACCACAACCCCACTATACTCCAACCCCACTATACTCCAAACCCTTATACTCTCATATCCCTATATCCCCTTACCTCATTCCCCTATCACCCCACTCCCCCTGTCCCGCAGCTCCACAAACCGTACCTCTCCATTCAGCAGGGTGCGCAACTTCTCCAGTTCTGTCTGATTGGAAAGGGTGTTGATGTTGTTGATAATACCGTATTTCTCACGGGTTGTGAGCCGCCAACTCAATGAAGCTCTGGCATTATTCTGGCGGATGCTATCCATTTTACTGAGTATGTCAACATACGAAATGGCCTGGTACTCCAGATCAACCCTGTGAATATCCCCCCCAAACCAGGAATTGGCATAGCTGATGAGGTTATCATTGCCGATGTCCTGGAAATTTTCAAAATTATTGTAGACGCTGCTGATGGGCTGTGAAACATCATCAAGAATCGATTCGCCGTCCTTTTCCTGGACATCGGTCAATTTTGGGGAATCACGGATGGATAGAAAAATTACGCCGGACGTATTTTGTTCGATCCATTCGCGGAAAGCATACATAAAACGTACGGCGTCCGACAAACCGAAGTTATCGGATATGCCAGCGTCCATAATGTGTATCCTGGGTTCGGTAGGAAGGGTCGTATTAGGCGTAATGTACGGGAAGGTTGCGCACATCCGCAGTGCTGAAAGGAAGCGCAGGTTCGAACCGCCCTGGTTTTCAAACAATCGCTGGAAGTCGACGCCGCTCATCTTCGCGTTGGGATAATCCGGAAATTCCAGCAAATCGCTGTTCATAAAGGATGCAGGCTGGGCGCTGATAAACAACTTTCTCCCGTCCGTCACAACAGTAGGTGACATGATCAGGATGGGAATAAGGGATTGCTGTTCAGGAACCGCATATGAACCTATCGGTTTGTCCAGTAGTCCACCCGTTATTTGGTCAAGTTGTTCTTCGAAGGTGTAACTGCGATCGCGCTGATAAAGATGATTGCCGTATTCGTATTTCGTGAAGCCGACGAACAGGTCATTGGCAAGCAAACTGAAAATCAGCGGATTCAGATTGTCCGTAGACATCCTCCAAAGATGCTCCCTGGCATAGAGATCCACGGGTTCGCCCTTGATCTTCTGCAGAACGAGCTCTCTGAAGTAGCTGGCACCGATCAGTCCGCCCGATGCCCCGGTAATGAGGATGGTGTTGTCCATCAGTTTACCTTGCGTAATGCTGTCTGCAGCCTGCAATGCGGTGAGCGCCCAGAGCGCTGCCCGTTTGCCTCCGCCACTGGTCGCTACGAATACCATTTTTGGTTTGGCCTGTTCGCTGAATTTGTGTCTCCAGTTTTCAAGCAAACGTAAGATATTTGCCCGGTCCTGGTTTATTGTTGCCGTATCGTTCAGTTCAACAAGATGGTCGATCGTATACTCGGCGGGAGCGGTTTCATAGTTCAGTCCGAAGGCGAGGTAGCGTTTCTCGAAAAAATCCTGGCCGGCCAGGTGGTTAATGATGAGGAAAAGGATCAATGCAATTGTTATCGACCAGCCGCCAAACCAATACGAGAAAGCGCCGGCCAGCATTACAAATATCGTAAGAAAAATAATAAAGCTTGCTGCCGCAGGCAACTGGAAGACGGGATAATCCTTGAAGATACCCAAAATCAAAACGACTGCGAAGATCATCACCTCCACGGCTACCAGGTTAAAGTGATTTTGATCGAATACCTGAATGATGGTGGCACGATCGTAAAAGTTCGTGTCCTCAACTTTTTTTATTTTGAAGTTGTCAATGTAGTAGTCCACCCTCACCTGTTTTTTTCTCGCGATGTCGAGTTTTTTCATAGCGCTTGCCCGGGTGACCTGAACGCTCTGCTTTAATTTCTCGTCGATTCGGCAGACCACGTACCTGAATATGTCTTTATTGGTAAGCCAGAAGTATGTGAATAACACCAGTGTCATAACAACAAAGCCGGAAAGGAAACCGGCAACATCCTTGGCGATAAGGGAAGGTGTCGAGAATTCGTTGTTTAGCTGAAAAGCTATGATCTCCGACACATACGTAATGAGGAATGTGAGGGGGATAAGGCTGTTGTTCATGCTAAATTTCGTGAACGGGCGGGCCACGGTCCCGATAAATGTGAAACGGTGCCCATCGGAGATATAGCAGGTAATGTGAAAGGCAGTGGTGAAACCAGCCGTTACAAGTCCTATGATGAAGAAACTGGTGAAATTGACCTTATTAAGATATTCCGGGTCCAGAAAGAGGTAAGGGATGCCCAGGTATTTTCCGAAACTGCCGGTCGCCATGGCGAACAGGACCACCCAACACAAAACAAGTACCTGGTTGCGTTTCAGGTTTGTGAAAAACAACTGTACAGGGAAAAAGTGGAATACCCTTTCTAAAAACGCAGCGATCCGTTTCATTCAAAAAGTAATTATTCAATTTAGTGAGGATTTTCATTAACTAAAATCCACTATTCCCGATTTTATGGCGGTCTGTACCTATTGACACTATTTTAACTTTAATTGACATGAATTGTCGGAGGAATCCTTTTTATTGAGCCCTTAATTCCAAGTCAGCGCTGTCCTGGAAACACCTTTTACCATATACCGAAGTTCTGCCGGGTCGGGAAAAACCCGGACACTGGCCAAAGCTTACCTGGCACTGGCGCTGAAATTCCAGTCGGGTTACTTCCGCCATATTCTTGCCGTTACCTTTACCAACAAGGCCACCCAGGAGATGAAAGACCGGATCCTGGCGTACCTTGACGACTTTGCTAAAGGAAAACCCAACGAACTTTCGGAGGAACTGAAGAGTGAGCTTGGCCTGGATGACGCAACGTTCCGGGAACGGAGCACGGAAACCCAGAATGCTATCCTGCACAAATACTCCCAGTTTTCCATCAGCACTATTGACGCCTTCTTCCAGAAGGTGATACGCGCCTTTACCCGCGAATCGGGATTGGTGGGCGACTACCGGCTGGAGGTGGAAAAGGATGCGGTGCTGCAGGAGGTGGTGGATAACCTGATCGATGAATTGGGCAATAACAGGGAACTTACCGAATGGGTTGTTGAATTTGCGCGGGTGAACCTGGAAAACGAAAGAGCCTGGGATGTGCGATACAGCCTGATCGAATTCAGCAAGGAAATATTCAGCGAAGACTTTAAGAACATTGAGAAGGAGGTCACAAACGCCACCAGCCAAAAAGATTTCTTCAGGAACCTGTTGAAGGTACTGAAGGAAAAGAAGTACTCCTTCATAAACGCTGTAAAGAACAAGGCGGGAGAAGCGATGGAGATAATCCATTATCACGGATTGTGCCGGAGTGACTTCAAATGGGGGGGCGGCATGTATACTTATTTTGATAAACTCAGCCGCTTAACAAAACTCAGCGATTTTAAGGAAAAAGGCAGCCGTCCTCAAAAAGATTATCAGGATAGCATTCACTGGCCGGCTAAAGCAACCGGTAAGGTAGCCCTGATCCGGGATCTGGCGGAACGGAAGCTCATCCCGCTGCTTAATGATATCCTGGAGTATCACGATAGGCAATTTAAGATCAGCCGTTCCGCGGAAGTTGTGTTGGAAAATTTCTATGCATTCGGACTTATCGCTGACATCTCCCGGAAACTCAAAGAGTATAAGGACGAGAACAACATGATGTTGCTGGATGATGCGCCGAAGTTTCTCAACAGCGTAATGGGTGACACCGATACACCCTTTATCTACGAAAA
>DATBVZ010000428.1:0-4574 GCA_036515095.1 Cyclobacteriaceae bacterium
TCCTTCGCGGTTACTTAGGTAATAAGGTTCCTACCGATATTCCATTCGTTAATCGTCTGATGAATTTGAAAAGATATCTCCTTTTATTGAAAGGTGATGAGCCCATACAATCCCAGCGGACCAATGAGCAAAAAGACGATGCAAAACAATTGAAAGAGTCTGGCATATTTTTCCTCTTGTGCATAAAACGCCGCCATATTCTCATTCAAAGAAGCGATAACTGAAACAGGCAGGGGGGAATGTTTCTGTCCAGATCCTTCCCACATTTAAGGAAATTTTCCTTGGCAAGCACAACCTTAATTTCTACCTTCCGTTATACTTTGATATTCTATGTATATAGAATTCGAAACTAACGAAGCGATTAGGCGAGTAATCCCATGATCTCTAAGAATCTCACTGCGGCTACTACCAAGCCGATCATTCTCAGTATCCTTAAGCAAGGAAACAGCTATGGATACCTGATAATCAAGAAGATAAAGGAATTATCCAAAGGAAAAATGCACTACTCGGACGGCATGCTGTACCCGGTGCTCCACCGCCTGGAGAAGGAGGGACTCATCAAATCATACTGGAAGATGGAGAAGGACACAAAGCCCCGGAAGTATTACGAGATCACGGAAAAGGGCAAGAAGGCGCTCGCGGTCGAACAGGAGCAATGGGACCAGGTAAATGCGGTACTACAAGCGATATGGAATGTGAAATCAAGTAAGGCTTAACATTATGTTCGATCTCGAAAAGGCCATCAACGCGTGGCTCAAACAGTTCAGGAAACACCGTGCTTTCAATCATGGATCAATCCGTGAAATGGAACTGCACCTGAGGGATCACATTGATGACCTGGTGGCCGACGGCTGCAGTGAGAAAAAGGCATTCGAACAGGCTGTAAGTGAATTCGGCGACATCCGCCAGGTAGCCGCCCATGAATTTCGAAACCTAAGACCAAGGTCTACTTTCTTCTCTCAACTCACCCACAACATGTTCGGCAACAACCTGAAGATCGCAATCCGGAATTTCACCAAGCAACCTTTCTTTACTTTCCTGAATATATTTGGTCTCGCCATCGGTATGTCGGGGGGTCTCCTCATCGGCCTTTTCATCTACGATGAGTTGAGTTTCGACAAAGCGTTCGCGGACGCCGACAGGATCTATCGCATCAACATCGACAACAAGACCGCCGGGGAATTCAGTCAATACGCCGCTGCACCCGGACCCATGGCCGACGTGCTTACGACGGATTGCCCGCAGGTGGAAATGGTGACGCGCTTCAGGCAGACGGGCAGCACACTGATAAGGCAACCACAGGCGACCCAGAATGTAAAGGAAACACACGTGACCGCGGTGGACTCTTCCTTCTTCACCATGTTCGGTTTGGATCTGCTGGAAGGAAATCCCGAAACGGCATTAAAAGAACCCAACTCAATTGTATTGACCACGTCAGCCGTGAATCGTCTTTTCGGATCAGAGAAGGCCATCGGGAAAAATCTCATGGTCGACAATAATAAACTGTTCGTGGTAACCGGCGTGATGGACGACCTGCCGCGGAACTCATTTGTCAGGAATCATGGTGTGTTTATTTCACTGTCAAGCTTCGATGATGCGAAGACGGTGGCCTGGAATACCTGGTACTTTCCCACGTTCGTAAAACTTCATAGGGGCGCCAGGCTTGATGATCTTCAAGGCTTTCTCGATACGGTACAGGAACGTTACCTGATTCCCTGGGCGATGACGTTTGTGCCAGGACTTACCCTGGAAGCTCTAAAGGCACAGGAGAAAGAGTCTGGCGACTTCATGGATTTCAACACCACCGCCCTGACCGATATTCACTTGTACTCTTCCGACAGGAGGGGGGAGTTTAGTCCCAATAGCGATATCCAGAATGTCTACATCATATCATTCATCGGAGTCTTTCTGATCCTGCTCGCATCGGTCAATTTTATGAACCTGTCCACCGCGCATTCCCTCACCCGGGCAAAGGAAGTGGGCATACGAAAGACACTGGGTTCCGACCAGCTCGGACTGATCAGGCAGTTCCTGACAGAATCTTCATTGATCTCGCTGTTTTCCCTTGTGTTATCGATCGTGGTCGCCGTTGTGGCGCTGCCATTCTTCAACAACCTGGCAGGAAGGGATATCAACATCCCTTTCACCAATCCTGTATTCTGGACTATCCTTGTGTGCGCCACCTTACTTTTGGGATTGATCTCCGGATCGTACCCCGCCTTTTTCCTGTCTCAATTTGTTCCATCCAAAGTGCTCAAGGGTAAACATGGCACGGTAGGCGGGGGACAGGTGAGAAATGCCCTCGTCGTCTTTCAGTTTGCTATATCGGTATTCCTGATCGTCAGCACACTGGTGGTATTCCAACAGATAAACTTTATTCAACACAAAGATCTCGGCTTCCAAAAGGATCAGGTATTGATTATAGATGATCTCAAAGCAGCCGGCGATCAGGTCGAATCGCTGAAGGAAGAAATCAAACGTATCAACCGGGTGGAGGATGTGTCATTGAGCAGCTATCTGCCTACTCCTTCAGCACGCCATGGCTCGACCTATTTTCCTGAAGGTGCGATGGAAAACGGTGTCTTCAAATCAGACAATGCCCTCATCATCGAACAATGGACCATCGACTACGATTATGCAAATGCCCTGGGATTGGAGATCATAGCTGGTAGGAATTTCGACAGGCAATTCAGCACCGACTCCAGCGCCTTGCTGCTGAACGAGACTGTCGTGCAGATGATGGAACTGGAGCCGGAAGAAGTCCTCGGCCGGCGCCTGACCACCGACTTTCACCGCCCCGATAAGGAGAACATGGAATACCTGACCGTGATCGGTGTGGTGAAGAACTTTCACTTTGAGTCGCTGCGCAACGGCATCGATGCGTTAAGCCTTATCCTCGGCAACGAAGCGGACAGAATGATCGTCAAACTTTCCGCCGGAGATTTTTCGCAAACCATCGGAGAGATTGAAGAAAGATGGGATAAGGTTGCACCCGGACAGCCCTTAAATTATTATTTCATGGACGATTCGTTCAACGACACCTACCAAGCTGAACAACGGCTGGGTCGCATTTTTATGGTCTTCACCATGTTGTCATTGTGCATTGCCTGCCTGGGGTTATTCGGACTTGCAACGTTCAACGCCGAAAGGCGAACGAAAGAAATCGGCATCAAAAAAGTGATGGGTGCGAGTGTGAAGCAGATCACATTCCAGTTGTCCGCCGGATTCCTGAAACTCGTAGCCATCGCCCTTGTCGTGTCGCTGCCCCTTAGCTGGTACGCCATGAACAAATGGCTTGAAGCGTTCACCTACCGCATCGAAATAACCTGGTGGACCTTCGCCGTGGCCGCCTTCCTGGCCGTAGCTATAGCCGTTATCACTGTAAGCTATCAAAGCATTAAGGCTGCGATCATGAATCCAGTGAACAGTCTGAGGTCGGAGTAGGGACTTTTAGTGGGATTTCGTGATTTGGCGCCTGCCTGCCTCGAGTGTGCACTGTGCCTGGCAGGCAGGTTTTTGTGGCTTGAAGATGTTTGACATCTAAGGGATATACTGTTGACAACTCAGCGCGGATAAATGAAGGCAGCATTAGGGACTGAACTCCCGTGGCTTTCTTGTGCAGACCTGTCAACTGAATACGTTCCTTCCCAAAAAGCCCTGAAAGGGCTGGATACAACGGTTGGTGATAGTGTGACCATGTAATCGGGAACGCCACAACAAAAAAAACCAGTACACATAGCTGGTACGGTATTTTATCGTATATTGCTTGCCCTTCGACAAGCTCAGGGACCGCAGTCATGTCATGAAAGCGTACATGTACATTCTACTATGTGAGGACGGAAGTTATTATACCGGCAGCACGACTAACCTTGATCAACGTGTTGTGGAACACCAGAACGGTGAGGGCGCGAACTACACAAGAGAAAGATTACCCGTCAAGCTCGTGTATTTCGAGGTGTTCGACCGGATCGATGAGGCCTTTTGTAGAGAAAAGCAGATACAGGGTTGGTCCAGAAAGAAAAAAGAAGCATTGATCAAAAGGCAACACAGAACTTTACCCGAACTGTCAAGAAATCATACGCAGTTCCCGCCGACACCGTCCCGTCCAACCCCTTCGACCCCTTCGACCCCTTCGACAAGCTCAGGGACCGAAGGGGCGAGCAAGGCCGGTGGCTGAGCTTGTCGAAGCCACCATCGGACGCGTGCTATCGAAGCCCGGTGGCTGAGCCTGTCGAAGCCTTCGTGCACAACCCTTGAACCAACGCAATGTGTAAACGTATGAGCGTGTTCCACAGAAAAGACTGTGTCCCTGAGCTTGTGTAAACCCATTACTCATACTTCAGCTTTTCGACCGGATTCATCCGGGCGGTCTTTACCATTTTGCTTCCTACCACCAGCATGGTGATGAGGAGTACACCGATTCCCGGTATGGTAAACATCCACCACCGGAGTTCGATGTGGTGGGCGAAGTTGCTCAGCCAATTGTTTACCAGGTAACAGGCAACGGGTACGGCGAGTATGAAGGACAAAATGATGAGCCGCATGTAGTCTTTCGAAAATAACACCATGATGCT
>DATBVZ010000429.1:0-4106 GCA_036515095.1 Cyclobacteriaceae bacterium
TGCAGAAAGAGAAATCCAATGCGTGATCACGATCATTTCTTCTCCGTTGTAAATGCAGTCTGTAAGGTTGAAGTCCGCAGGGACGACGCCACAACCCCGAAGACCATAATTGTTTCAGCTGAAGACATACCCGCTGTTTGCAGCCTCCTCCAGAGCGATCCGTCCTGCTATTTTGATATGTTGTCATGCGTCACCGGTTTGGACAATGGTCTTGATGCGGGTACCATGGAAGTAGTGTACAACCTCTATTCTATTCCATTCAATGCGCACCTGATGATCCGGACGACAGTCCCCCGCGATAACCCGGAGTTGCCGTCCGTGAGCGGCGTTTACAAGACCGCGGAATGGCACGAACGGGAAGTGTTCGATCTTTATGGCATTCGCTTTACCGGTCATCCTGATCTCCGGAGAATATTGCTTCCTGCCGACTGGGAAGGTTACCCCCTCAGAAAGGACTACAAACATCAGGAGTATTACCGTGGTGTGAGGGTGGAGTATTGAGGAATGAGTGAATCAATAAATACTGGTAATGCCCACGGATAGGGTTCAATATCAATTCAAGGAGGATAATCTGCTGCAATCGGAACCCAATTCGTTGAAGACGGAGGAGCTGAAGGCGGAGGAGATGATCATGAACCTGGGTCCGCAGCATCCTTCCACCCATGGTGTGCTTCGGCTTGAGGTGCTGATGGAAGGGGAGATCGTAAACAAGGTAGTGCCCCACATTGGTTATTTGCATCGTTGCTTTGAAAAGCATGCCGAAAATCTGCCCTTCAATCAGATCATTCCCTTTGTCGACCGGTGCGACTATGTCACATCAATGAATAACGAGCACATCTTCGCAATGGGTGTGGAAAGGATGTTGGGTATAGAAAAGCAGATACCGAAACGCGTGGAGTATATCAGGGTGTTGGTGTCGGAGCTGAACCGTATCGCTTCGCACCTTATTGCAATCGGGGCGTACGGTATGGATATGGGCTCATTTACTCCCTTTTTCTGGATCATGCGCGATCGCGAACACATCCTGCGCCTCCTGGAATGGGCCTCCGGTGCCCGGCTGCTGTACAACTATATCTGGGTCGGGGGACTGTATTACGACGTGCCTATTGGCTTTGAGGAACGCTGCCGCGAATTCGTACGTTACTTCAGACCCAAGCTTAAAGAACTGGAGGTAGTGCTGGTGGAAAATAAGATCTTCATTGAACGCACAGCCAACGTGGGGGTTCTGCCACTGGATCTTGCCATCAATTGCGGGGTCACAGGACCTATGCTGCGTGCTTCCGGACTCCGGTTCGATCTGCGCAAAGTGGATGGTTATTCCGTATATCCTGAACTTGAGTTTTCTGTTCCCATAGGCGAAGGTAAAATGGGGAAGACCGGCGACTGCTGGGATCGCACATGGGTAAGGCTGGAGGAGATCCATCAGTCACTCCATCTTGTAGAACAATGCATAGATCACCTGGAAGGGAATCACAAGCGGACTCGCGAGTTTGATCCGCAGGCAATGGTGCCTAAAAAGATCCGGCCCCCAAAGCAGGATCTGTATGTACGCGGTGAAATGCCCAAGGGTGAACTGGGCTTTTTTTTCAGGGCCGATGGCAAGAGCGACGTTCCGCTCCGTTGCAAGTGCCGTTCAGCCAGTTTTGTTAACCTGTCTGTACTGCCTGAAATTGCAAAGGGAGTCCTGGTGGCCGATCTGATTGCGATCCTCGGGTCCATCGACATTGTACTGGGCGAGGTAGACCGCTGATCGTCTCCGGCATTCATTCTGCCTTCGCGTTAACCTATTCCTTTCTCTTTTTCCCTTCCCCTCTTTTCCCTATTATTGCCAACATTTATATATAAAAAAGTGTACACATCATGGAGATAGCGCCCCCCTGCTTACTAGGCCGGTTCTTTCCGGTTTTTCTCTCTCTCTTTGCCGCCCTGACTTCCTGTAAAACCACCCCTACTGAAACGCCGCTGGTTGTGCGTGAAGATCCGGCAACAGCACCGGATAAGGCAAGGGAGATAAGAGAAAGTGTAGCCGTTCAACTTGCGCCCGGCTTAACACTGGATCTATGGGCATCCGATTCACTGGCGCCCGACCCGATTGCAATGTCTATCGACGAAGCGGGAAGGATATACCTGACAAGAACAAACCGTCAGAAGAATTCAGAATTTGACATCCGCGGCTACCGCCACTGGATGACGCCTTCCATCGCACTTCAGTCGGTGGAAGACAGGCGTGCATTTTTGCGAAGTACCTTTGCCCCGGAGAAAAGCAAAGAGAATGAATGGCTCAAGGACTTGAACGGTGACGGCGTCCATGACTGGCATGACCTGGCGGTGGAAAAAGAAGAAGTGTGGCGGCTGGCTGATGAATCCGGCGATGGAATGGCTGATGTGTCAATGCGGATTCTGAACGACTTCCACGAAGAGGTTACTGATGTTGCGGGCGGTCTGCTGGTGCGGGAAGAAGATGTCTTTGTTGGCGTCGGTCCCGATTTGTGGCGACTTAAAGACACCAATGATGACGGGGTTCTTGATCAAAAGGAATCCATCAGTCACGGTTACGCCGTTCACATCGGTTTCAGCGGTCACGGAATGTCGGGTATTATTGAAGGCCCCGATGGCAAAATATATTGGGGTATCGGGGACATCGGCGCCAATATCACCACTGCCGATGGCAGGAATTTCAACTACCCGAATCAAGGTGTAATTGTGCGGTCGAACCCGGATGGAAGTGACTTTGAAGTGTTTGCTGCGGGTTTGCGCAATACGCACGAATTTGTGTTTGACGAATACGGGAATATGATCAGCTCTGATAACGACGGGGATCATCCCGGAGAAAGCGAACGGCTGGTCCATATAGTCGAAGGACACGACGCCGGTTGGCGTTCAAACTGGCAGTATGGAAAATATACCGATCCCAAAAACAACACGTACAAGGTCTGGATGGAAGAGGAACTGTATAAACCGCGATGGGAAGGTCAGGCGGCATACATCATTCCGCCAATCGTGAATTTTCATAACGGCCCCACCGGAATGGCCTATAATCCCGGTACCGCACTGGGTTCGGATTGGTTAAACACGTTCTTCCTGGTCGAATTTGTTGGTAATCCCAGCCGGTCGCATGTCTGGTCGTTTCGTCTGCAGCCGGATGGCGCTTCCTTCGCACTTAAAGATGAGCAGGATGCCGTAAGCGGTATCCTCCCCACAGCAATAAAATTTGGCCCTGACGGCGCGCTGTATGTCGCGGATTGGATCAACGGCTGGGGTACCAAGAATTATGGAAGGGTATGGAAACTCGACGTCAGCCCCGATAGGAACGACCTTGAGGAGGAACGTGCGGAAACCAAGCGGCTTATGCAACTGGACTACGGAAAGCAGAAAGATGAAGAGCTGTTCGACCTGCTTTTTTATGGCGACATGCGGATCAGGCAGAAGGCACAATTTGAATTGGTTAAACGCAACCGGGACGGTGCGGATATGCTCAGCAAGGCTATTGAGCAAACCGGCAATCAAATGGCACGCATACACGGCATCTGGGGTATTGGTCAGCTTGCAAGCCGGGACAAGTCTTATGCGTCGGCTCTGGTTGATCGGTTGGGCGATAGCGATCCCGAAATTGTTGCCCAGGCTGCGAAGACGTTGGGGGATGTCAGGTATTCCGATGCCGGTCCGCAGCTCGTGCCCCTGCTCTCCCGTCAGAATCCACGTGTGAAATTCTTTGCCGCGCAGGCGCTGGGGAGGATTGCCTATCCTCAGGCGATTGCACCCCTCCTGGAAATGATTGAGAACAACAACGACAAAGACTTGTACATCCGGCATGCCGGCGTGCTTGCACTTTCGCGGATCGGCGCGGTAGAGCCCATCCTTGCGTTGGCCAACAGTTCCAGCCGGGCGCTCAGAATAGCAGCAGTACTGGTATTGCGCAGGTTGGGGAGTGCCGAAGTAACGCTGTTTCTCAGCGACGAGGATGAATATATCGTTACTGAAGCAGCAAGGGCTATTAACGACGACTGGTCGATCGAACGGGCGCTCCCCGCTTTGGCGGCGACACTGAATGATGCCCGGTTTTCATCCGAACCGCTGCTGCGGCGTGCCATCAATGCGTGTCTTCG
>DATBVZ010000430.1:0-3023 GCA_036515095.1 Cyclobacteriaceae bacterium
CGGAAGCGTGATTATTCTTTTTATACGTTACATCCGGCGGAAGCGGGTACAGACTTGATCGTTCATAGAAGGAAGGGGGCAATCCGGCAAACCCCAGTGATTTGTAAAATTCCTCTCCGGTTCGCACAATCCATTCGGCAGATTTCTTCTTCAACGTATCATCCAGATTCAATCCCTCGACTTCGACAACGGCGGCCCAGTCCTGGCCCCACTGATTCGGCAGCCACTGTGCGGGCAAATACTCCGGTACAGGCTGCTTATACCGGTTTGCCAGTTCGTAACGCGTCCACGTGTGCAACTCCCGGTACAGGGGCCAGATGTCCCTGATGAATCCCTCCGTCATGTCCAGCATCTCCGCACTGGTCATGCCGTATTCGGAAACCTGGTACGTAAAAAAATCAGAGAACCCAAGACCCTGAACCGTTTCATTGCGCAGGTCGCGCAGCCGCATTAGTCCGGGTTTTAACTCCCTGCCTACTTCCTTGCTGGCGGTCCAGGCGTTCAGCTTTTGGTTCAATCCCGCATCCGACGTCAGTATGTTGTTGATGTCATTCTTTGTTACTGATTTTCTTCCGATCCGGAAATCAAACCCATACAGGATTTTTGTCTGATCGCCCGACACTTTGATCAGTTCCTCTACCGTAGCGGAAGCAGTTGCCGGGCTACCACCGGCGGCGAACAATATGGCTTCAAATTGCCTGGCCTGCAGATCAGTAAGCTGGTCCTTCATTTCCAGGTATTGCCGGGATGAGTCAATGTTCGCCTGACTTCCGAGATAATCCGTGAACGCTTTGCGGCTCTCTTCATAGATCCGTTGCGTAGTGGTATCTCCCTCAACAATTTTTGTGTTGAGGTTCCACTCGGCTTCTGCAGCGGTAGTGTACAGTGCCTGCATCTCGTGGTTATAGCCGGCAAGGAACTTTTCTGCCTGTTCCTGAAGCCTGGCCTTTTTCTCTTCGGCCGACTCGTTGCACGATTGGAAGAGCGGGGCAAGCATCAGTAAAGCGAAGAGGGTATTACGTGGAATCGGGGTTCTCATAGGCAATAATGTTTTTTGCGGTCGTAAATTAGTCAATAGCCAATACTGAGAACTCCTTACGACCGAAATATTTCCTCGCCTGCATTGTACCTGAACCTTTTACTGATCAACTTAAGTGTTCAATAACAACACCAATCGGGATGTCAATCATTAAAAAACTGAAGTCCATGGCCTCAATTCTGCAGCAGCTTGACATGGACAAGATCGCAATGCTTTCTGAAAAGGTCGATCTAAACAAAATGGTGGGTCTTGTAAGTACCATGAAAAAAGAAGACCTGCAAAAGCTGATGAAGTTTATGGAGGGCGGGAAGCGAAAACACGAATTCCCGGAGGTTGACGGCGACTTTTACGACCTCCAGAAATTGCTGAGTCCTGAGGAACGCGAGATCCAGTTGCGCGTTCGTGAATACATGAATTCGGAAATCAGACCAATCGTAAATTCGTATTGGCTGAAAGATGAATTCCCACACCAGATAATTCCCCGGATGGCCCGGCTGAATGTATGTGGCCTCACCTACAAAGGCTATTCGTGTCCGGGAAAATCCTCCTTGCTGGAGGGCTTCCTTGCCATGGAAATGGCCCGCGTCGATACGTCGGTATCCACCTTCTTTGGTGTTCAAAGCGGACTGGCGATGGGATCGATATACTACTGCGGTTCTGAACAACAAAAGAACCGGTGGCTGCCCCCCATGCAAAAGATGGAGATAATCGGCGCTTTTGGCCTGACGGAACCGGAAGTTGGTTCCGGCGTTGCCGGAGGGCTAACGACTACCTGCCGGCGTCAGGGCGGCAGTTGGATCCTGAACGGGCAGAAGAAATGGATAGGCAATGCCACCTTTTCTGACATTACCATCATTTGGGCACGCGACCTGGATGATGGTGAAGTAAAAGGCTTTGTTGTCGAAAAGAGCGCTCCCGGATTCAAGGCAGAGAAGATTAAGGGTAAAATGGCCTTGCGTATTGTACAAAATGCATTGATCACATTATCCGAATGTGAGGTGCCGGAAACACACCGGCTGCAGAATGCCAACGGGTTCAAGGATACAGCCAATGTGTTGCGCATGACACGGGCTGGCGTTGCTTGGCAGGCCGTGGGCTGCGCACGCGGAGCCTATGAGAGCGCCCTCCGGTACACCAACGAACGACACCAGTTCGGCAGAACGATCAGCAGCTTTCAAATGGTGCAGGACCTGCTCGTGGAAATGCTCAGTAACCTCACCGCTATGCAAACGATGGTATGCCGGCTTTCGCAACTGCAGGACCAGGGCACCCTTACCGACGAGCAGGCTTCATTGGCCAAGGTATTCTGCACCCTGCGCACGCGCGATATCGTTAGTCATGCCCGCGAACTATTCGGTGGGAACGGGATCCTGATTGAAAACGACATTGCACGGTTCGTTGCTGACGCCGAGGCCATTTATTCCTATGAAGGAACCAAGGAGATCAATACACTTATTGTCGGACGGGCAATAACCGGGCAAAGCGCTTTTGTATAGCAGGTCGCTGCTAAGGTGATACCTGGCCGGGAAAATATAGATGGTTAAACAAATAACGCATGGGATCCAAGGCGAGGTCTGTATCGCAATTGAATGCGTTGACAGTTACAGACGCAATCATTATTAGCTTACTCTGCTTACTCTTACTAATTATCGTGTCAGAAGAAAAATTTTTCATTCCGGTTGACAACCCCGGCTATGCTTCGTGTGTCTATTAGATCGAGTATGAGATCAATTACAATACGCAGGCTTATCCTCCTCATCATCGGAATAGCAGTGGCTATTGCTACGGGATTATTCACCGGTGTATTGGGAATGAGTGTTTAGTAATCAATCCGGACGACGAGCGATCGCAGGCGTCGGACACCAACCACGGTCAACCCTTACAGCCTGATCCTTACTTCATCTTTATAGTCGACCGGGACCCTGAGGGGCATTCCGTGATAATTGAGCTTCAGTGCCCCTTTATATTGCACATTCAACTTTCT
>DATBVZ010000431.1:0-11974 GCA_036515095.1 Cyclobacteriaceae bacterium
CCGGTGATCCATCATACGCCCGAACATTTTCGGGAACCAGTGGTATATACCCGCAAGCATCCCAAAGAATGAAGCGCTTCCCATCACAAGGTGAAAATGCGCAACAACAAAGTAGGTATCGTGGAGCTGTATGTCAATCGCCGAATTGCCCAGGAAGATTCCCGTAACCCCACCTGTAAGAAAGAACGACACCATCCCGATGGAGAACATCATCCCCGGAGTAAATCGTATGTTCCCCTGCCATAGGGTGGTCACGTAGTTAAATATCTTTACCGCCGAAGGAACAGCAATGATCAGGGTAAGCAGCATGAAGATTGAGCCCAGGAACGGATTCATTCCGGTTACAAACATGTGATGCGCCCACACGACAAAGGAAAGAACGGCAATAAACAACATGGAGCCGACCATGGCCTTATAGCCAAAAATCGGCTTGCGGCAATTGGTCGAAATGATCTCGGAAGTAATTCCAAGCGCCGGCAGCAGCACGATGTATACTTCGGGGTGCCCCAGGAACCAGAAAAGGTGCTGGAACAATACCGGGCTTCCTCCAATATTCGGTAATGCTTCACCGCCAATGTAAATATCCGACAAATAGAAACTGGTGCCGAAGCTACGGTCAAATATCAGGAGCAATGCCGCGGCAAATAAGACCGGGAACGAGAGCAGACCGAGTATCGCAGTAAACAGAAATCCCCATATCGTCAGAGGGAGCCGCGAAAAAGACATACCCCGGGTTCGCAGGTTTATGATTGTAGTTATGTAGTTGATCCCTCCCAACAGAGTGCTTACAATGAAAAGTGCCATCGATACCAGCCACAGGGTCATCCCTGTTCCGGAGCCCTGGATAGCCTGGGGCAGCGCGCTGAGCGGCGGGTAGATGGTCCATCCACCGGAGGCGGGTCCCGTACTAAGGAAGAACGAAGAGAACATGATCACGCTGGAGAGGAAGAAGAACCAGTATGACAGCATGTTCATGAATCCTGATGCCATGTCGCGCGCACCAACCTGCAACGGAATGAGGAAGTTGCTGAACGTACCGCTCAGACCGGCTGTAAGCACAAAAAAGACCATAATGGTCCCGTGCATGGTTACCAGCGCCAGGTAAAATTCGGGATCGATCCTTCCCTCCGGAGTAATCCACTCACCCAATACGGGTTTCAGCCACGTCATGTCCATATCAGGAAATCCCAACTGCATCCGGAAGATTACGGACAGTATACCCCCAAGCAACGCCCAGAATATCCCGGTGATGAGGTATTGCTTTGCAATTATCTTGTGATCCTCACTGAATACCCAGTTCGTCCAGAAATTGCCATGATGATGCTCATCGTGCCCGTGCTCATCGTGGGCGTGAACATCGTGGGGTGTGTGAATGTCAGTAGTTGCCATGTGTAGAATTTCCTAGTGTGAACCCATTGTAGTCGCTGCTTCCGCGGGCAGATCAATCTCCATTTCTGCCGGTATGCCCGCCTTGATCATCGCTGCTTCTCTCAGTGCCACCGGCACCTTTTCCAGATAATCCGGATTCTGCTTAAGCCAGGCCTCCTGGGACGCCTTCCATTTTTCGTAGTCAGCCACTTCTTCTACAACAACGGGAAACCTCATCGAGAAATGGCCCTTGCCACAGATCTCCGTGCAGGCCATTTCGTAGTTGAAATCGGGATCCCCCAATTCCGCGCGCATTTCTTCGGTGGTCTTTGTGGCCACAAATTTAAACTGTGTAGGCATTCCCGGAACCGCATCCATTTTTACCCTGAAGTGCGGAAGAAATACGCTGTGCAGAACGTCCTTTGCGCGGATCTTCAGTAACACTTCCTTTCCTTTTGGCAAGTGCAATTCCAGCGCCTTGAAATCATCAAAGGAGTTCTTGTCATTCAGGTCAAGTCCGAATTCATTCATCGCGTCGATCAGCCTGAAATCGTATTTGCCTAACCGGTGATCACTGACACCAGGGTAGCGCGCAGTCCACGCAAATTGCTGCCCGATGAGTTCGATGACTTCAGCATCATCAGCGGCGGGAGAGGTTATGTCATTCCAGGCGCGGAGACCGGTGAATATCAGTACAGACAGCACGATTGCGGGAATAATGGTCCATGCCAGCTCCAGGTAGTGATTGTCCGGATAATATTTAGCTTTCCTGTCCTCGTGATACTGGAAGCGAAAAAGGAATACGAACATTACTATGCTTATGATAACGAACGCGGCAACTGTGACGCCCATGGTAATCCAGAACAACGTGTCTGTCCAGGCGCCGTGCTCAGAAGCAACCGGCAAATCGTAACTGTCAAAATGGGCAATCGAATACCAGAAGAAACTACCGAGGCTGACCACCATGAATACCACAAACAAAAAGGCGTTTACGCTGTTACCGGAAGTTACCTGATCCAACTTTTTCCCCGAGGCAATACTCACCAGGCTACTTAGCCTGAAGATCAGGTAAAATATTGCCAGCAGAAGAACGACACCCAGACCAATAATCAGATTCATCATAATTTCTTTCCGGATTTAAATGTGGTGATGTAGACTTTCCTCCAGCATGGGATGGTTTCTTCCGATCAGCGGCATCCTGGAAAGACTGCCAAGCAAAACAAAAAAGAAGGCTGCAAGGAAGATGAGGGCAGCCCCGATTTCAAGAAATCCCAGGCCACCTTGTTCCTGCATGACACCCGGGGTCACCATGTTGTAAAAATCAAACCAGTGACCGATCAGAACTATGGGACAAACAAGCTTCAATGTTGATAACTGACGTTTTGAGTCCCTCGTCATAAACAACAAGAAAGGTAACACAAAGTTCAGGATCAGGTTGGTATAAAATATCCAGCTGTACGGACTTGTATGCATCCTTTCGATAAAGTGAACGGTCTCCTCGGGAATGTTGGCATAGTAGATAAGAAGAAACTGACCAAACCAGATGTAGGTCCAGAAAATTGAAAAAGCGAATATGAATTTACCCAGATCATGCAAGTGATTGGCATTTACGATCTTAAGGTATCCTGCGCTTTTGAGGTGCGCTACGATCAGGGTGATAAATGCGAGGCCCGTCACCCACCAGCTGGCAAATACGTACCAGCCGAACATGGTGCTGTACCAGTGGGTATCAATACTCATTACCCAGTCCCAGGCAGCTACCGACGAACTTACCGCAAAGAATACAAGGAACCATGCCGAAAGGCTCCTGTTCTTTGACCAATACGCAGGGGAAGGATCCATGTCCTCGGCAAACATATTCTTCCTGATCTGCAGGAAAAACCAGTACCACAAACCGAAGAAGATGACCATTCTCAGGATATAGAACAGCGGAAAACTGCCGGATTCCAGCGGCCAGTAGAAAAACGGGCCCTTGCCGTTAATGATCTCGTCAAACTGACCGCTATCTTCCGCATACAGGTAGGAATGGGTCCAGTGAAAAACATCGTGACGTACCAGGAACCACAAGAGAAGCGTCAGCACACCTGCAACGGGCAGCCAGTGCGCCATGGCCAGGGGCACTCTCAGGAGGCCAGCCGACCAGCCTGCCTGAGCTGCATATTGGATTGCCACAAAGAACAACCCGATGATCCCCAGGCCCAGAAAGTATATGTTATTTGCCCACAAGGTTGCCCAGGTCCGTTTCAGCCAGATCCCCGATTCGTGCCCACCCGCATCGTGTCCTTCTGCAGCAGCATCGTGTTGCAAGGATGCCACCAATTCATGCGAAGCGCCAGGCACCGTAGCGGCATGTTCCCCGCCCTCCTCATGACCGGCTCCCGTCATGGCCAGTACCAGACCGAGGATGAAAAGCGCAACACCCGCGCCCAGCAGGTAGAAGACTTTTCGTTTTATCTCCGGCGTGAATTTGTATTGTTCTTCTGCAACCGTTATGTGCGCCATGTTCGTTCGATTATAGCTTTTCCAATCCCGCAGGTTTACCTACTTCAGTGTTTTAACATACTTCGCAATCTTCCAACGGTCTTCAGGGCTTACCTGCGAACCGTGCGCCCACATGAGTCCCTTGCCGTGTGTGATCACGTGAAAAATATGACCCTCTGAGATTCCACGCAACGCATCCCCGGTGAGGTTGGCCACGCCGGCATACTTTTCGGCGACAGGACCATCACCTTTTCCCTGTGGCCCATGACAATGGTTGCAATACATGCCATACAGGACCTTACCCTGGGCGATGATCGCCGCTGTTGAATCCAGCGGGTTTTTTAAGTCGTTGGCACGTGCAAGGCTGTCTTTGGGTATGCGATAGGGAAGCCACCCGTGCGCATTGCGTTTTACGGTGTTGGGTGGCGGTACACGCATGTTCATCGTATGCGGGTTCAGCTTGTTCGAATTGTAGAATTCGGCGTGACCGTCGGAATATTCAATAGACGTCAGCCAGCTGCCTGCGTCTTCCTCCGTGATCTGGGTCAGCGGCTCGTAAGCTACCGAGTGATACATGTTCGGGGCGTATTCCAATCCCTGGTTCTCTCCTCCGGCCTTGCATCCGGCAAGCACGATCAGCGCTGAGGCACCGATGACCAGACTTCTCATCACATGCATATCGTTTACCTTGTTAGTCAAAATTCTTTTCGTTCACTTCTTCAGCACCTGCACCCTTCAGCAGGTGGGAGAGTTCGTCTTTGCTCTTGCCCGGATTCACCGCCAGGTCAATTGCCATCACATGCTTATCGTCGGTGCTGCGCACATCAAACTGCCTGGGTTTTTTGTACGGCTTCATATCGCTGACGATGAGAAAGGTTGCCACCATCCCGAGGGCCGAAAGCAGGACAGTCAACTCAAACGTCACCGGGATGAAAGGCGGCAGGGAGGCAAAGTTCTTTCCGCCGATGATCATGGGCCAGTCGTAGCCCAGCATCCATATTTGCATCACCAGGGCAACCGCGGTGCCGCTAAGCCCGAACATAAATGCCGCTATGGGAAGACGGGTTCTCCGGTATCCCAGTGCCTCGTCCAGTCCGTGGACAGGAAACGGACTAAAAACTTCGTGAATGCGGACACCGTTTCCCCTTACCTTCTCTACTGCATCAAGGAGAATATCCTCATCGTTGAAAACCCCTACGATAAAATGCTTGTCAGCGTCCATTGTTATTTGTTTGTTGTTAACGGAACTCCGGGTTCGGCCTTGCCGGCATCTCCCCTCTTCAGGGAATTGGCCTTAAGAATGCTTTTCACTTCCGCCATGTTGATCACCGGGAAGAACTTGGCAAACAGAAGGAAAGCCGTAAAGAAAAATCCTATCGTCAAAAGGAATTCACCAACATCGTACATGGTCGGGTGGAACATAGTCCAGCTCGAGGGTATATAGTCGCGGTGCAGCGAGATCACGATGATCACAAACCGCTCGAACCACATACCAATATTTACAATTATGGAAAGGATAAACGTGGCGGCAATGGACGTCCGGATCTTCTTGATCCAGAAAAGTTGTGGCGACACCACGTTACAGGTCATCATCGACCAGTATGCCCATGCGTAAGGTCCCTGTACCCGGTTGTAGAACGCGTATCCTTCGTACTCCACGCCCGAATACCAGGCAATGAAGAGCTCGGTTATGTAAGCGATGCCAACGATCGAACCGGTAATAATGATAATGATGTTCATCAATTCAATATGCCAGATCGTGATGTAGTCTTCCAGCTTGAAGACTTTGCGGGTCACCAAAACCAGAGTAAGCACCATAGCAAACCCCGAAAAGATCGCACCCGAAACGAAATAAGGCGGAAAGATCGTTGTATGCCAGCCGGGGACAACCGAAGTGGCGAAGTCCATGGATACGATCGTGTGAACAGAAAGTACCAGTGGTGTTGAAAGTCCGGCGAGAATCAGCGCAACCGACTCGTAGCGCATCCAGGTTTTAGCGCCTCCTTCCCAGCCGAAGCTCAATGCATTGTATATGGCTGCCCTGGTCTTGGCACCCTGAACAATTGCGCGATCGCGAATAGTTGCAAAATCAGGGATCAGGCCCATATACCAGAAAACCAGCGATACGGTGAAGTAAGTCGAGATGGCAAAAACATCCCAGAGCAAGGGAGAGTTAAAGTTAACCCACAACGAACCAAACGCATTGGGAAGGGGCAGTGCCCAGTAAAATCCAAGCCACAGCCGGCCCATGTGAAGCGCAGGAAAGGAAGCCGCACAAATCACGGCAAAGATTGTCATCGCTTCTGCCGCGCGGTTGATGGACATTCTCCACTTTTGTCTGAACAGCAACAGGATGGCAGAGATCAATGTACCGGCGTGACCGATACCTACCCACCAGACGAAGTTTGTGATATCCCATGCCCAGCCCACCGTTTTATTCAATCCCCACAGTCCGATGCCGTGCCACAACAGCATGCCCATACAATACAGGCCAAAGCCAAGCAACGAAAGTGAAACGGCCATAGCCAGGTACCAAAGCTTCGCCGGCCTGTTCTCTACCTGTATGCTAATGTCATGCGATACATCCTGAACCGATTTACCACCGGTTACCAGCGGTTCGCGCACTGAAGAAGTTACCTGCATATCTTGCGTTCCTCGTAATTGTTGTTTGCGTGTGTGTGCGTATCCGTTCCTAAATATTCACGGGCTATGCCGGGGCGGAATCCTTGTTCCTGATCTTCGACAGGTACCAGATATTCGGTTTTACTCCGATCTCCTCCAACACGTTATAGGCGCGCGGATTGTCCGTGATCTTATCAATGCGGTGCGGGCGTTCCGGATCCGCAGGCCTGATCTTCAATAGCTTCGAGATCCTGCTCTCCGGATCATTGATATCCCCAAAGACTATTGCTCCCGTCGAACATGCAACCTGGCATGCCGTCCGGACCTCACCGTCCTCCACTTTTCTTCTCTCCCGTTTTGCGGTAAGCTTGCCCAGCTGAATGCGCTGCACACAGAATGTGCATTTTTCCATTACGCCCCTTGACCTTACCGTTACATCGGGATTCAACACCATTTTTCCCAGCATCGTATTCATGGCGGGGTTGACCTGTTCAAATTGTCTGTTGTCGTGGTACTTGAACCAGTTGAAGCGTCTCACCTTGTAGGGGCAGTTGTTGGCACAATACCGGGTTCCGATGCACCGGTTATAGGCCATCTGGTTAAGTCCTTCCGAACTGTGGGTAGTGGCGGCCACCGGACACACCGTCTCACAGGGTGCATTGTTGCAATGCTGGCACAACATCGGCTGGAACACAACTTCCGGATTTTCAGCCGCCTCTTCGAGTCCGCGCCAGTCTTTTACCTCCGCATTGCTGCTGTAGTAACGGTCAATACGCAACCAGTGCATTTCCCGGCGGTTGATGACCTCTTCCCTTCCGACCACCGAAATATTGTTTTCCACATTACAGGCAACAACGCATGCGCCGCAACCGATGCACGTGTTGAGGTCGATGGACATGGCCCAATGATGATCCTTGTACTCATGGCCTTTCCACATCGACAATTCGCCGGGCGCAACTTTATGCTCCGGAGATTTCCAGGTGGATACCTGCGGATTGAAGTCATCCCTGACAAATTCAGGATCGTTGCGGAAGGTTTCCAACGAGTACTCCCTGATCACGGACTGACGGGCCATGTAGGTCTGATGGGTTTGTGTCTGCGCCAGTTGAAAAGGTTCATTCGTCAATTCAAGCTTCACATTTACGACATGATAGCACAGTGAGCCATTCAACAGGCTCAGCAAGGGATACGCATTAACCCCGATCCCGTCTGCTACCTTGCCCGCATTCGTTCTTCCATACCCCATAGCTATCCCAATGGTACCCGGGGCCTGACCCGGTTGAACCAGCACAGGCAGCCGCAATGCTTTGCCATTTGCATTTATATTTGCATAGATGCTTTTGCTCTCGGGTGTCTTCAGGCCGTTCGCATCCTTCGGAGCGACGGTTACGTAATGATCCCACACGGCCTTGGTAATCGGATCAGGCAGCTCCTGCAGCAGCGGGTTGTTAGCCTGCGAGCCATTGCCAACGGTTCCGTTCTCGTAGACCACGAGCTCCATTCCTGATGTCGCGTAATTCTGGCTGACTGCCCTCGCGGCAGCGGCGACATCACCTGCAAAAGGTGCCACCGCGGATTCGACAGGCAATTCATAGACGCCATCGTAGAGGCACTTATCCCAGAAGGCCTGATAGCCTCCCTCCTGCTCCGTATAGAACCAGGTCCTCCAATTCTCTTTTATATATTCGAAATAGTCTGCGTTGCCCTCCCCGGCCCAGGTAAGGAAACTTTGCTGTGCCGCACGCGATCTGAATATCGGTGTTATTGCAGGCTGACCAAGGCTGAAGTGGTTCTTCCTGGGTTCCGCATCGTTCCAGGATTCGAGATAGTGATGATCCGGGGCTTTGTAGCCCGACAGTATCGCGGTTTCATCTTCTTTGTAGGATGTTGAAACGGACAGTCCCACATTTTTGATGCCGGCTGCGAGTTGCTCACCCATGGGGTGATCGTACACCGGGTTGCAATTATAGAATATCACACCGGCGATTCGGCCGGAGTGAAGCTCATCGATGAATTTCACCATCGCCACATCATCACCAAGGCGGTAATTCACGGGAATATCAGTACGAATGGTCGACCCATAGCTTCCCAGCATAGCGTTGATTCCGTTGACAAGTACTTGTATTGCTTTGTCGTTTGAGCCGGCAACCACCAGCGCCTTCCCGCGGTTCATCCAAAGCTCATCCGCCGCCTTTTGCAGATTTTGCACTTCTTCACCCCCGCCGGACACCACCGGCTGACCTGCCCTGGTGGCGATCATGTTATACAGCTGAACGACGACAGGCCCTTCCTGGGTGGGCTTGACAAGGGTACGGTGGTCGGCGTTGGCACCCGTCAGTGAAAGCATCGATTCAAACTGATAGTGACGCGACATATCCTTCTTGCTGTCCCCTACTTCACGGGTCCTCGCGTATTGGCTGGTAAACTCAACGGGTGCCAGCCACGTACTGAGAAAATCAGCAGCAATGCTTACAATAACGTTAGCCTTGCTGAAATCATACGAAGGGATCATGGCCGTACCGAATGACTCTTCATTCGCTTTCAGCATCCCGTAACAGGAATGCTGGTCGTACATGACATGTTCGGTCGCACTATAAGCTGCTTTGAACCGCTCAATTACTTTTTTGGTACTGGGACTAAGAATCGAATGGCTTATGACCCTGATCTGTCCACCTATTGCCGCAATCTCGTCGAGCTTCGCCTTCACTTCCTTATCCAGGTCATCCCACGTGATGCGTTCATTTCCCTTTTTCGGACCACGAAGCCTCGCGTTATCATACAAAGACAGGACCGAGGCCTCGACCTGGGCACTGGTTCCACCTCGGGTAACGCTGGAAAGGGTGTTGCCTTCAATCTTAATGGGTCTTCCTTCCCTGGTTTTTACAACAATGCTGCAATAGTCGCCTCCGTTGATATAGGTGGATGCGTAATAGTTTGCAATGCCGGGGTCAACATCGAGGGGTTTGTTGGCATACGGTATAGCCATCCGGACAGGAGCCTCGCACGCGGCAAGAGTCACCGCTGTCATGCCAAAGCCCATCATTTTCAGAAAATCCCTGCGGGAATGGCTCAGGTCTTCCTCAGGTCCCGGAGCGAATTCATCGTTTGCATTCTTTACAAATGATGCGTCATTCCGCAGTTGTTCAAGACCCTTCCAGTATACCTTTTTTGACTCTTTCATACATTGCTATATATCCGTCACGTGCCGGCGTTATAATTTCTCTAGTAATGGCATTTAGCACATTCCAACCCGCCGTTGTCCTCCACTTTCATCGCCTCTGCTGAGGACTTGCTGTGGATTTCAACCAGGTTGTCATAGTAGGCATTCCCCCTGGTATTGAGGTCGGTTTTGCGGTGACAATCAATACACCAACCCATGGTCAGCAAGGAATGCTGACGGACCACATCCATGGTTTCAACAGGGCCGTGGCAGGTCTGGCATTCAACGCCGCCCACGTTGACGTGCTGCGCATGGTTAAAGTACGCCAGGTCAGGAAGGTTATGCACGCGAACCCATTCTATCGGCGTATTGGTCTCGTAGGCCTTCACGAGCCTGGCAATCTCGCCTTCGCCGGTTGTTGTTCCCTGCTTGATCTGATTATGACAATTCATGCAGATGTTCGGAGAGGGAATGTTTGCATTCTTTCCCGTCAGCACGCCGGTGTGGCAATACTTGCAGTCGATCTGATACTGACCGGCGTGTATCTTATGTGAAAAAGCGATGGGCTGCTTTGGTGCATAACCCTGCTGAATACCTATAGAATACAGTCCGTTGATCACGGCCTTGAATCCCAGCGCGGCCGCAACAAACACTACGATGAAAATGAATCCCTGGCTTCGGGCGATCGTCGAAGGGGTAATCGGTGAGTGTATGACCTCTTTTTCTTCTGCCGTAAGGTCTTTCTGGTCCAGGAACCGCTTGACGGCAGCGATGAGGAAGGCGAGGATCACCAGCAACAGCAGGAGGATGATGATCATTCCTACCAGAACGATGTTCAGGTATCTGGAGGAGACGCCTTCTGCTTCACCGGACGGCGGTATGGCGGTGCCATCCTGCGGCGCGGCGGCCACTTCAGGGCCCTTTGCAGCCTCTGCCTGAATGTAGGAGAGGATGTTCATGATATCCTCATCCTTCAGCGTGGAGAATGAGGTCATCTGAGTCTTGTTGTACTCATTGTACAGCGCGACCGCATATTCATCACCGCTCGCTATGACAGCGGCAGAATTCTTCACAAACGATTTAATCCAGTCAATAGACGGGGCCCGCTCGGTTACACCGGCCAGTGCCGGTCCAATGAGTTTCTGATGCACACGGTGGCAAGCCTTGCAATTATTGTCAAACAGGGTCTGTCCTGCTGAGATGGCGGCGGGTTCTGATGAAATTTCCTGGGCATTTGATACGAGGGCGGCGGCGAAAAAAAATAGTACAAGAGGTAGGGTTCTGGCCGGGAGCGTAAACAAATCTGTCATGTTAGGCTTGGTGTCCGTTTTATCCACATAATGGCCACAAATCTACTATTGGAAGTTATTTTTTCAAATTTATTTACATTTCCCTGAAACTTTTTATAGGTCTGTTTGGCGCCGTTTCTCACCCGTACAAGCACTGACATTTTGTAGATCGAAAGCAAGCCAGACGGACAATTTAGAATATGTTTAAATTGCTGAATTAAAGTGCATTGCACACGGACGCACGCACAGCTCCCCGGTTTTAGCATCAGGACCAATTCTCCATCACGCCCAGGCCAAACAATGCAAAATCGTACTTGACGGGGTCATGCGGATCCAGTAATCTCAGTCGTGATGTAAGCTCAACCGCGGTTTCCCAGTCCGTTCGTTTTCGCTTAATAAGTTTGAGTCTGCGTGCGACACGATCAACATGCACATCGCAGGGGCATATCAGGTCAGCCTGCGGAATGGTGTTCCACAATCCGAAATCCACACCCCTGCCATCGCGGCGGACCATCCAACGGAGAAACATACAAAGCCGCTTACAGGTAGATTTCTTTGCCGGTGTGGAAATGTGCTTGCGGGTTCTCTGAGGATGATCTTCAAGACTGAAAAAAAGTTGTTGAAAACGGATGAGACCTTCTTCTATGGTTCCACCTGCAAATATCGTTTCAAGTGAGTCGTGTTGCCGGTAATACCATTTCAGGAACGAAACAAAGTAAAGCAGGTCGGTATCGTTAAACGTCCGATGCTTAAACCCGAGCAGGGATTTTAGCTCACCGGTGTTGTGCTGCGTGACAAACGCATACGGATCGTGGTCCATACGCTCGAGAAGGTCGTTGCATTTCCTGATAATTGTAATGCGCTTTCCCCAGGCCAGTATTGCCGCGAACAGGCCTGCAATTTCGATATCCTGCTTCAGCGTAAACTGGTGCGGGATTGACACCGGATCATTTTCAATAAATGAGGGCGTATTATAGTGATCCGCTTTCGCGTCCAGGAAGTCTTTGAGTTCGTCCCTGCTCGGCCTGTATTTTAGTTGGACCAACATAATCAG
>DATBVZ010000432.1:0-2301 GCA_036515095.1 Cyclobacteriaceae bacterium
ATGGGTACAGGCGCAACAAACCAGAGAATGGATATGGCAATGATCAGGAAACCGAGCAGTACGGAAACCCAGTCCTCATGCATGTTAAATGCGTGTTTCGAAACAGATCCCTCCTCCCCGATCACTCCCTACCGGCCCTCCATTGCTTATCCGCAAAATTCATCCACTGTTCCCAATCGTATACAGTGACATCATGTCCGCCCGTCCTCACGTGGTACCCGATGGATCCCTTCTGAACCGGCTGATCAATTGCAGGCATCTTTTTTACACCCAAGCCCTTGCGATCGTAGAGCTTATAGACAGGACCGGCATAATAGGCCGAAAGAAATTCCCCTTCCGGATCCGCCCAAAGATCCTCCGCCGCGCTGGCAACGTAAAGTGGCCGCGGCGCAATCAATGCAAGCAGCATATGCTGATCGAAAGGCAGTTCATCAACTCTGCCGGCGTAGCTTTTGTAGGTACTGCAAAACCAATGCGGGAAAGTATTCGTGATTTCCGCCAGGCTTTCGCCTTTTTCGTTACGCGTGAGGGCCGCGCCTCCTTCACCGGCGTCGTTTGAAATCACCAGGGCAAAACGCTGATCCGACGCTCCTGCCCAAAGCGCGGCCTTACCCAATCGTGAATGGCCCATCACTGCAATTTTCGATCGGTCAACGTCGTTGTCGGTTTCAAGGTAATCCATGGCCCGCTGAAGTCCCCATGCCCAGGCGCTTAATGTGCCCCACGAATGCTCATTGCGTTCCTGCCCCGATTGTTCATAAAGACCGTGGATACCATTCCTGAAACCGTCATCAAAATCCGGATCAAGGTCACCGCAATAGATGGTAGCCAGGCCATACCCTCTCTCCAGGATCTTTTCCACCGGCCATCGGCTGGCTCTGACTCCGCGGGATGCTTCCGTCGCACGGTGATCCACTATACCAAAATCGTCATTGGCGCGCATCCAACGCTGTGAGATCAGTATTCCCGGGTCATCCGATATCGTTTGATTGCCAAAAAAATTCAATCCTACAAAAACAGGAGCAGGGCGTGTCCTGCCGCCTGGCAGATACAGGAGGATATCCATTTTGTATGTTGTATCCGTATCGAAATAAACAGTTATCTGCTTGTGCGTAGCCTTACCGTTCATGGCGCTCGTATCCGTCGACAGCACTTTAAAGGACATATTATCCGGCTTGCCCGGAGAATGGCCATACATGTACTGACTGAACAATTCGTAGATTTCCGGTCGCCTGATTCTTTCCCACTCATCCACAGTCTTAACCTTCAAACCCTTCGACAGCTTAAGCAACTCAGGCAGGTTATGACTCCTTGTCTGCGCTGCTGATGGAAAGTACAATCCGGTTACGAAAATAACTATGGATACAGTCTTCATGCAGTGTATTCAATTCTCCAGCGTGATGAAGGTACAAACGGTTGCCTGTTTCAACAAGAGAAACCTGACAGCAATGCCGGACCCGTACCAGCGGCGGCATCGCAAAAATTCCGGGGTTCGTGCCCGTCCTATTTATACAGGCGGATGCAAAAGACACGGAAAACTTTCTTAATATTGAAATACCCCAAACAAAAGTGGTGTGTGAAATGCACGCAATAGCAAAGAACAGCACCTTCGACTGCGCAACCACCGTGTCCTTCTTTGCGGAACTCTTTGCACAGCGTTGCCTGCAGGTACGTAACGACGAGCCGGAGGCACACAAGGTCGTCATCGGAAATGCACCCGGCTTCCGGCTGGCGATCGATGCTGAGGCAATGACCATAAATGATCCGTGGCCGATACCATCAACGAAGAAATTTCGCCCTAATGATCCCGTATAGTTACCTTCCCTCGCAGCGTATTCATTCCCTCGATTTGCTTCGCGGATTGACGATCCTGCTAATGATCTTCGTCAATGAGGTCGCAGGCATACGGAATATTCCGGATTGGCTGCATCACAAGGAAGCGGGAGTGGATGGCATGACAATCGTAGACTGGGTTTTCGCCGGATTCCTGTTCATCGTAGGAATGTCAATACCATTGGCGCTCAACCGCCGGATCCAAAAGGGTGACAACTTCTGGCAGCTTCAGCAACACATCCTCATCCGCACGATCGGGTTGCTGGTACTCGGTGTGTTTATGGTCAATGCCGAGGGCGGATACAACGAAGAGGCGATGGGCATGCCCATCGGCGTCTGGTCTCTGCTCTTTTATCCGTGCGTCATCCTGGTGTGGAACTATTACACCTTTGACAACAAACTATGGGGGTATGTCCTTCGTGGTATCGGAATTACCGGATTGATTATACTGGCTTTTATATACCGCGG
>DATBVZ010000433.1:0-5847 GCA_036515095.1 Cyclobacteriaceae bacterium
CGTATCAAGGCAGCGTCAGGCGACCCCGATACACTGTTTCTTACCGCATACCGCCATGAAGCAAACGACACGTATACGATCGTCATCATCAACTCGGACACGAACGACCGGCTGATCTCCGTTGCCGGCGATGACCTGCCATCAGCCTTTTCAATGTACCGAACTACCTCCGATAACGACAACTGTACCCTGATCACCACCGTGGAAACCGGTTCTGACAAAACCTTCGTACTACCCGGCCGAAGCATCGTCACGCTGCAGGCGGGTGGTGACCCGTTGTAAACCTTGTCCCGCCAGACCTGCTATCCCTTTGCCAGTCTGAAATAAAAACGGCTTCCTTTCTTCAAGGCACTTTCCAGCCAAAACGTGCCGTGATTCTTTTCAATGAACTCCTTACAGAGTTTCAGTCCAAGGCCTGTACCCTTTTCATTCTGCGTACCGCGCGTTGTAACGGTTTCTGAGCTAAAGAGTTTACCTATCCTTTCGGGATCTATTCCGGTACCGGTATCCGCTATACACACCGTTATTGTATCGGGCCCCTGAGCGGTGCTTATGGTAATTGTATCCCCGCAATTGCAGAATTTTATTGCATTGCTGATGAGGTTGCGCAAAACAACGCCGATCATGTCAGGATCTGCAAAGAGGAAGGTGCCTTCATCCACTTTATCGGCAAGTATGATCTTCTTGTCATTGGCACGTTTTTCATACAAGGCAAGTTTATTCCTCACCATGGATGTAAGATCAAATCTGCCCGGAGTCACATAATGTCCTTCCAGTTGACTCATCGACCAGTACAGAAGGTTTTCAAGCATAGCCGACGTATAGTCGACATTGCGAGAAATCATTGATACCATCGCTTTGAATTCCTCCCCGGAGGCCCGGCTATTTTCCACCATATCCAAAATGGTCGCAAGGCTGGCAATAGGGCCTCTGAGATCGTGCGCTACTATGGAAAAGATACGATTCTTGATCGCATTAAGGTCGCGCAATTCCTGCGCTTGTTGTTCAATTTTTTCGCTATACTTTTTTCGTTCCGTGATATCCCAGAAAATCAGGATCACACCTCCGTTATTTCTACGCTTATCGAAGAGTCTGGTTACGGCTACTTCGTAAGACCGGTCGCCAATTTCCAGTTCAGCCCGCGTCCCCGGTTCTCTTCCGACCAACTCATGCAGCTGCTCATGTTGCAGAAGAATGTCGGCAAAAGATTCCCCGATAATTTCCGTCATGTACGAAGGAAGGAATACCCTCATTGCCGGATTCATGTCAACCACTCGCCCCTGTCCGTCCAGTACAAGGATGCCTTCGCGGATAGCTTCCATAACCTTTTCACGGGCCAGCGGCATAACATTAAACAAGCGGTAACGAAATAACCCATAAGCGATCGATACGGAAGTGACAATGAACGCATAGGGAGTCAGGTCAATATGATGAAACGGTCGCACGCCCAGCAGGTAAGCGAAGTTAACGAGCCATGGCAGGCAGGCCCCCAGTAAGATGGCCTGGCGCTGGCGCCTGAAAGCAACCTCGGTATTTGAAAATTTGCTGATTAAAAGGGCGATCCCTAATGCCAGCATGAAATAAAAATAAATGGTATGAACGTAATAACCGGGTCCCGGTGTGATAGCCAGCAACGGAAAAGGTCCTGAACTGTCCACATGAACATTCTCGTAATGAAGATGATGCCAGGAATTGGTCCAGACCAGCAGCAGTGTCGCAATGGGAAATACCATGATGATGACCCTATTCAGGATGGTGAGCCATTCATTTTTCCCAATGAATTTGACAATGAAAAAGATCCACATGGCCGGAAGAAATGAAATCCCTATGTACTCTATCCTGATCCAAAAGAGCATTTGGCCCAGGGTATGGCTCGAGAGCTCGAAGGAGTATGCAATTCCCCAGATAGTCACACAAAACATCACCGCGGCAAACCATTTTACAACGGTTGTAGCCCCGTGTAAGATGAGAAAGGCAATCAATAAGGTGCCCACTCCCGACATGAGAAGCAGAACAGAGAATGCATTAAAATGAACACTCATTCCAGGTAGTGAAATACTTTACATGATGAACTATAACTCCGGAGTGCCCCTTTTTAAGGACCATTACGTACACGTATAAAGCGGAGTTGTATGTTGGTCTTCTGAATTTTCTTTTTGCATGCAAAGTTTGCATATCCCGGGATGAAAAACCTGCCTGATATCCTTATTTGGAAAAATCAGGGTAAACCCCTAGAAATGACGTGCCATCGTGCCCGTGGCAAGGGTAGTCCCGGGGTCGTTCAGCAAATTGAATTTGACAAGAAGACATGACCCAAACGATGCTTGTTGCCTCACGGAATCAGATGCTTCCCAAAAAGTGACGCCAACGTCCTGAACGAATTCGTGAGGATGTATACCTATGCGCAGGACATGCTGTGGTCAGTCGATGGTAATCCTCCGGAGTTTGTGATTATTGATATCGAGGATGAGAAATTCATTGCCGCCAACGCGAACAAGATCCGCAGGGCCACTTAGCATTACATCATTCCCAATGCCATTGGCAGATCCTGCGGTCCCATTTCCGGCCATCGTCACGACGAGGTTCAATTCGCTATAGATTTTCCTAATGCGATTATTGTTCGAATCGCTCACGATGATATCACCGTTTTCATCCACCTCAACGCCCAACGGCGTGTCAAATGAGGCACTCAAAGAGGGTCCGTCGTTAAAACCGGCCATGCATGTTCCCGCAACCCGCGTTACAACACCCGCCGCCGTCACCTTTCTTATGCTGTGGTTGAAACCATCGGCAACGTAAATATTATCGGCAGCGTCAGTCGCTAATCCTACCGGGGCATTGAACTGGGCCGATCCACCCGTTCCATTAACGCATCCCGCAGTGCTTCCGGCCAGGGTGGAAACCATTCCGGCCGGGGTGATCTTTCTGATCCGATGATTGAAGTAGTCCGCTACAAAAAGATTTCCGCCGGAATCAAAGGTCAGGCCGGCGGGACCAAAAAAGCGTGCGGTGGAAAGCGTTCCGTTCGCGTTGCCAATCGCTCCGGCCAGTCCTGCGTAGGTGGATACCTCTCCTGCCGGGGTGATCTTGCGGATGCACGTATTGAAGAAATCCGATACAAATACATTACCCGAGGCGTCGACAGCGACATCAACAGGGTCATTGAACCTTGCTGACACGGCCGGACCGTCCTGATAGCCCGGCTGACCGGTACCGGCCACGGTGCTGACATTACCTTCTGTGTCAATTTTACGGATGACATGATTTCCGCGGTCAGCAACGTAAATGTTTCCCTGCGTGTCCCTGGCTGCGCCCCATGGAAAGGAAAAACGCGACGTTGCTGTGTCTTTGTCCTCAAGACCTTCAAATCCCGTTCCTGCAAAATCCGCCGCTGCACCGGATTCCTGGTACACAAACTCAGGTCCGGTTGCTTCACGGTCTTCGATAACGACGCGCACATAGCCCGAAGTAGCGCCCGGGGGGATCCTGGCCAATATCGTGTGAGGATCGCACAGGATCACATCAGCCGGAGCGTCTTTGAGATATACACCTACATCGTTGATGTTATTGGAGAATCCGCTTCCCTGAATCGATATCACTGTACTCTGGATCCCGGTTGCCGGCTGGATCGTATCGATCATCGGAACCGGCCCCTCTATCCTTTCGTCGACACAGCCCGGCATTAGAAAGAGCATCACATTCAGAATTTGCGATCGAAGTGTACGCCTTGGTAAAAGTTCTACATGGTTCATATTGTATCCTGTTATTGTCACCTGCCGCGCCATTCCCGGCCTTTCGAAATTTCCGGGAATAGTCTGGCACATGCAGGCGGAACTAATATCTGATTGTGGCAAGCTGACCGGGGTCGCTCTCTATGTTCCCGGTGTTTACTGATGTCAGGTAGTACGAGTATAACTTTCCCCTTTCAACCGCCTTATCCAGGTAGTCCAACTGATCCTTCTCCAGGATGGTTATAAATTCGGGAGGCAGGCCAGGCTCCTGCCTGTACAATCGCAGACTGTTGAGGTCACTCAGTGCCAGCTGACCCCAGGCAATATGGACTCCCTCGCTGGTAACGGATAAGTTGACGCGCGATGGAGAAACGGGCCTGATCAAAGGAACAGCAAAACTCAGTGCCGCACTTAATGAACTCTGCTGGCCAAAGAGGTCCTGAGCCTGAACTGAATACTCGTAGGTTTTTCCGGGTTCCGCCCTGGTATCCTTAAAATAGTTTTTTGTGGATCCATCCAATGATGTATACACTACTTCAAATTCTCCTCCTTCTTCCCTCCGGTACACCACGTAGCCCTGAAGGTCCTCTTCCAGTTCCCGAAGATCATCCCATTTGACCATTACACTTCCATCTTCCCATTGCACATCCAGATTCTGAGGCGGCGAGATAACTGTCTTCACACCGGGCGTTCCGTTGATCGCTTTGGAAAGCCTGCTGGAAATATCACTGTCGCTAACCGCCTCGATGGCGTAATAGTAAGCCTGGTTTCCCTGCAAGGCATCGGACGTATCGGTATATGACAGCAATTCATTGGCAAAGGGTATGAGCGGCGAAATAACCCGGAAATCACCGTCAGGGAGTTCGGAACGGTAAACAAGGAATCCCTTTACAAACGGTTCCTGGTAGGTCCAGTGAAGCCTTATGCCGTTGTCAATCGTTTCGGCCGCAATTTCGGTCGGCGGTTCCGGCGCTGTATCGTCATGATACAAGACGGAGATCACCGCGCTGGGGTAACTTTTTGCTGATGGCCCATTCAACACCATATAGTAGTAATAATTCTCCGAACCCTGAGGAGTATGATCGATATAGCTGGAGTCCTCCTGCGGCAATTCAGCGATCTTGACAAAGCCGCTGTCGTAATAGAAACTCCGGTGGATTTCAATACTTCGCAGGTACCTCTTCGCCTCAAAATGCCAGCTTAACCTGACCTGGTGGTCTTCGCCCGTGTTCAAAACCCTAAACCGCTCCACGACAGGAACATATTTACCCAGGTTACCTGCACCGACCGTTTCGGAAGGAGGACCTGCATTGCCATAGGCGTCAAGAGGCACAACGTAGTATTCGTAATGGGCGAGGCCATGAACTGCAGTATCGGTAACGATCAGAAATACCGAATCCTGATTGGTATTGAAACCCTTAATAGCTGGTGCCGTTTGGTACTCTCCCTGTCCGAAAACTCTTCTGAAAACACCATACGATGAAAGTTGCCTTTGTTCCGGCACATACCATTCCAGCATGATCTGATGCCCTGATTCTCTCGCTCCTTTGAATGCCGGCTTCAGGAGATCCGGTGATGGAGGCAGCCGGACGGTATTCGTTTCCTGCCGGTTGATCAGGGTGCCATCCGAACGGTACAGACTGACCCTGTATTGAAAATCTGTTCCCGCAGTAGCGTTCCTGTCCAGATAGGCGGTGCCCGCCGCCAGGTGCATTAAGGGCAGGTTCGGAACATACAGGCTATCCATGGAGGTATTACTATTCAGATAGCTCCACATTTTGTCTATTTCACTTCTTGTGAGCGGATTGAGCATTTCAAAGTAATCCTGATATCCGATGAGCGCGTTCTCCATTTCCTGTTGATTTCGCGGTGCCTTGATCACGGCCGCTTTCGTGTACTTGCCGCGGTCACCCTTTGCCTCCAACTCATAGTAAGACTCTTTGGGGATATGCCGACCCAGATAGATAAAAACACCGTTGGGTGTCGCAATCGCCGCGGGCCTTTCCCCGGACGATTGAGCGTGGGAGTGTGCCGGGAATAAGATTGTCAGAAGTAATACTACTCCAAGAGTCAATCGCTGCCTGCTGTAAACTCTGATGCTTATCATTTTTCTGCG
>DATBVZ010000434.1:0-2603 GCA_036515095.1 Cyclobacteriaceae bacterium
AACTTTGCGGTCGAGGGTGGCTTTGCTGCCGTCGTCCCCGCAGGCACGGGTATCCTCATCATGGCGACACGCGATGTTGAAGTTTTCGACAATACGATCGAGCACAACAACGTGGTCGGTCTCGGTGTCATCAGCTTTGTCGCGGTATCCGCCCTTACCGGAATTCCTCTTGACGATCCCAATTATGAACCGTACTTCGGCAGAGTTTACGTACACGACAACCAGTTCAGCAAGAGCAATGACGTGAACACCGGACCCGGCCAGACCGACATAGGCATGCTGCTGATCAACAGCTTTGGGGGAAACCCGATACCTGACATTGTAGTGGACGGCTTTTTCAAGGAAGGCACCGGTGATAATGGGGGGCTTTGCCTGCACAACAACACCGGAGCTGGATTTGTAAATCTTGACATACCGAATGGTTTCGCCAGTCCCTCCTTTACCGCAACACCGCACCTATGCGAAGGGAATATCCTTGACCCGGTAGATCTTCAATAAAACAGGACATGATTTTCCTCCATCGTATCCGGCTTTTTATCCTGGCGCTTACCTTGTACGGATGTTCGAACTATCCGGACCCGGTGCGCAGTGTGCGCGTTCCCGACGATGACGAGCCCTTTGAATGGCTGTCGGAGTACAACCTCTTTGAAGAGCCGCTGGCAAGCCTTCGGCCCGTCGATGGTGTGATTCCGTACGACCTCAATACACCCCTGTTCAGCGACTATGCCAAAAAGGCAAGGTTCGTATTCGTTCCGGCAGGAAAGGTCATCGAATACCAATCCGCCGGCGTTTTGGACTTTCCTTATGGCTCGATACTGATAAAGAATTTTTACTACGAGCAACCAGGTGAAAACAATCTTTTGGAGACACGATTACTGATCCATTATTCGACAGGGTGGAAGGGACTTGCCTATGTTTGGAACGCCACCCATACGGATGCAAAGTTCACCGTCGGCGGCGCTGACATTCAGGTTGCGAGACCGGATCAACCGGAGGGTGTTTTCGCCTATCACGTGCCAAATCAGAACGAATGTAAAGGCTGCCATTCCTTTAACAAAACCCTCAATCCCATCGGCCCGAAAGCAGGAAATCTGAACCGGGTTGTCGACAGCAACGATGGGCCGGTCAATCAACTGGACTTATGGCTTGCATCAGGAATTATTTCCGGACTGACTTCGGGCAACGAGGCGCCTGTTTACCCTCAGTGGGATGACGCATCTGCCGGGAGCCTGGAAAGCAGGGCCCGTATATACCTTGATGTAAACTGCGGCCACTGCCATCGCCCCGAAGGCCCGGCCAACAACACCGGACTGCACCTTAACCTGGAAGAATCAGATCCTTCTAAAACAGGATTCTGCAAGTTACCGGTATCCGCCGGTCCGGGTACTGGCGGAAGGCCTTATGATATCGTGCCGGGTGATCCGGACAAATCGATTTTGCTTTATCGCATGAAATCTGTCGACCCTGCCAGCCGTATGCCTGAGCTGGGGCGTGAGCTTCCGCACGGGGAAGGCATCGAATTGATACGCTCCTGGATTCAGTCGCTTGAACCAGATGCGTGTGATTGACAAATACTAACCAAAAAATATAATAAAATGAGAACGCTTGTTACCATCAGCATTTGTGCCGTGTTTTTCACCGGCACCGCAAATGCCCAGTTCATCGACATGAGCCCTTTACCGGATTCTTCCGGAATTGCCGGGCTGAAGTATTCGCATGCTTCCTATAAAGAAAATTGGTATGGAGAGAACCCGTCAGGAGCCTCTGGTGTCTACAAGTTCTATGGTGTGTTCCCGATAAAAAGAGATTGGTACTTTAATGCGGAGATTCCTGTCATTGTCGCCAAAATGGGATCGGAGAGTGAAAGTGGCCTTGGAAACCTTTACTTTGGTTTCCAGAAAATCCTTAACCCGAAAAAGACCACAAACCTGTCCCTCGGGCTGTACCTGCCGACGATAGGGTCAGAACGATATCTCAGGCAGCAGATTGGAATCACAGGCGATACGTATGGCTTACTTCAGTATGCAGAGGGTGTGACAGCCCGGATTACAGTAGCCCATAACAGTGTACGGGAGCGAAACTTTCTCTCTGGAGTTGAGATCGGACCCGATATCTTTATTCCTACTTACAAGGGCGGCGGCGCTGAACTCATGCTTCATTATGCCGCCAAAGGCGGTTATCATTTCGGCGGTTTCGCCGCATGGGCCGAATTCAATGGAATAATGGCCGTCACTTCAGGTGGCAACCTTACGGATAATATGATCAACAAACTGGTCTTCGGCGCCCAGATCATGCGGTCGAAATTCCGGCCCGGGATTTTTTACGGTCTCCCGCTCAATGAATATCAAAGGGAAATCGTCCGTGGGATACTGGAAATAAAATTGGAATTTTCGCTTGCCCGGTGAACGGTGATCCGGGATTCAGATATGACATGTAGAGACGCCCAATTTGGGCGTCTCTACAACACCCACCATCAAATAACCTTCACCATCCGTTCCCTCATAGCCTCATCAGGAAGTCTCCCGTAGGCTGCCTGGATATTATCCAGCATGTGGGCGGGTAGGCCGGTGCCGGGTATGGCGCAAGTAACAGCAGGGTGGGAG
>DATBVZ010000435.1:0-3149 GCA_036515095.1 Cyclobacteriaceae bacterium
CTGTAACGATCGCGGACCTGCCACTCAAATCAAATTGCTTTATTCCCGGAAGTTTTTCTGTCATAATGCTTTAAATCAATGAGTGAATGAGCGAATGAGTGAATGAGTGAATAGTCCACCGACACCAACCTAAACACCTAAACACCTAAACACCTAAACACGTAAACACGTAAACACCCAAACCCATCATCTCATCCCCAACCTGTCTCTGCTATAGGCGAACGAATCAAGAATGTTCTGCTCCTCAACAGCAAGCCTTCCTTCATCCGTCAGTTGCGAGACCGTGGGCAGGTCAGACTCATATTTTCTTTCCCTGACCGTGCGCAGGGTCCTTGCAAGCTCCCGGCCGTTGACTCCCTCAAATACTTCCCAGTATTCATCCTGCAGGCACGGGATCTTTAGCGGGTCGCGCGTAATCATTTCCAGATTAAAGGTAATAGCCGGATTGTACTTTCTGCAGGTGTCAATGATCTCCTTCAGCTCAAGGAAGCCCTGACCCAACGGCACTTCCGACAACAGAAAACCGTCTTCGTATTCAGCTACACCCATATCTTTGACGTGCGTGCTGAATGCGCGCGGTGCCAGGGTCCTGACAACCTCCATAGGGTCTTCGAGCAATGAAATGCTGTTGCCAAAGTCAAGCGTAACGCCAAGCCACTCACTATCAATCTGCTTGAGTATGTCAATCAATTCCGACGCGCGCCAGTCTTTGTGATTTTCAATGGCGAGCTTTACCTGGTGTTTCCTTACGACGGGTTCGGCCAGTTGCAACGAAGCGATGGAATTCTTGCGGAATTCATTGAACTCCGTGGCGGTGTGGAAGGTCTCATACCGCCGGCCGCTCAGGCATACCGCCCTGAGTACGCCGGCGCCTGCTTCTTTGGAGCTGATAACCTCCTTTTCAAATGCGGCAACGTCCTGGGCTGACTTAGGTAAGGCAATGGATCCTTCGACATAAAGTCCCAGCTTCTCCCTTGTGCTGCGCACCCGGGCTGCAAAGTCCTTGTCCCAATCCCTGACCAAAACCTGAACTCCGCCAGCGCCAAGGCTGTGGCAATGTTCCATCATTTCGATTGCATTTGAAAAGCCCGGGTATTTTTTGCTTTCTGCCTTTGAATTCCACCGGCTGGCGTATGAATGAACCACCACACCCATAGCGGTGGTCTTCAGAAGCGTTGAGGGAAGATCAGTGATGGAGAGTGCCACTGCGCCTGCGGATGCTTTTTGGAGGAACTCCCGCCGGTCGATCCGTTCGCCTTTTTGATTTTTGTCTTGCATAGGTCTGAATTAGTATGCTCCGGAAATACGTTATTCATTTGATTGCTGCAGGGTCAGCATATGCTGATTGAGCTCCTGTGGCGTCCAGGGAACGACCCTTCCTTGCGACGTATGCCGCGTGGTGCCCACCGTTCCGCGACTTACCGGACCGGCGTTGTTTCCCCATTCATTTCGAATATACGTCATAATCGCCGTGATTTCCCTGTCACCAAGGACAGAATGGGCAGGCATGACCGGAAGGATATCAGGCTGGTCGTACACCTTTCCATTCACTTCTACAGGCCCTTCCATTCCGTGCAACAGGATGAGAGCCAGCCTTCTCACGTCGCCCAGTACCCAGTCCGAGCCAATCAAAGTAGGACCAAATCGCGCCAGTCCGGCTCCGTTCGTGCCGTGACACCCGGCACAGGCAGTCAGGTAATGTTGCCTGCCTGAAGCAAATTGCTGCTGGTCTCTTTCACCCAGTTGTGTTTTCCTTACCCCAATTGCCGGTACGTGGCCGGGCCAGCTGAACATTGCATTAAGCACACTGACCGCCGACGAATCGATGATTGGATCTGGGCGCGAAAGCAGACGGGGTACTGATGGCAGGTGCACTGCAGGCAAGGTGGTGCTGTTTCCCTGAATGGTCATTGCCGTTACTATGGTTTGTTCATGCCAGCCAAAGGAGGCTTTGTCTTTGTCCAAACCCGCTAGAAGAGGCGCAAGCTCTGCAGGATCTCGTTTGCGCACCACGGCGGTTGCCAGCATCTCCAGAAAGATTTCTTTCTCAGGCCGATGAGTTTTCCAGTGTTCTGATCCCAGAAGTTTTTTCATGAAGGCCAATTCCTGATCCTCCAGGCTGCTCAATACTGCATCGCGGACCAACGCGATGCTGTCATATTTTTCCAGGATATGCTGCAGCAGTCGGTGCGAACTTCTTTGGCTGAATAAGGATGCGGTGAAGGCAAGCTGCGGAACCATTTCGATTGGCGCATTCAACGATATATTGAGCGCTTCGCCTTCGAGTTTCGCCCTGATGTGGGCATCCTCCCGGGCGAAAGGCGCGAGTAGTCGGAGTGCGGTGGTTCGTATAACGGTGTTTTCGTCATGAAGGGCCAGGAAGAGAATATCGGCGTTCAGCAGGTTTAATCCCTCCATCGTCCAGAGGGCATGGAAACGCCCCGTATGATTTTCACCTTCAAGGACGAGTTTTGCAAGCTGGGGATATATGGCGGTATCCCTCCGCTCGATGAGCAGCCGTTGCGCCATATCCCTGGTCCAGCCATTGGGGTTGGATAGCGCGGCGATCAATTCAGACGAAGTTGCCGCCGATAGTTTACTGATCCGCGGAGGCTTCCAGTTTTTTGGAACAATTCGCCATATCCTGCCCCGGTTGATTGGTTGTACCAGTTTCCTGGTGAGGGTTTGCTCGCGGAGATAAGGCGTAACGTGAGCGCCGTGCTGCACAAGTCCCCTGTACATGTCGGCAATATACAGCGCACCATCCGGACCGATTGCCTGGTGCACCGGTCTGAAACGTTCGTCGGTGGACGCGAGAAATTCTTTGCCCGGGTGCGGGTCGTAGGCGCTCAGCATCAAACCGTTTTCGACCACTTCATTTCGTTTTACAAGGTTGCCGGATGGTTCACAGACAAAGACGTTGCCATAGTAGGCATCGGGTAATGCCGTACCCCTGTAGTAGAGGGGTGAGCAGGCAGCTGTGAACTCAAGAAGCCGTCCTTCCTCATCGAGTGTTCCGGGAATGTACCCCCGGTTGACAGCAGGATTTGGACGGATCGGGTAAACCCTGCGGTCGAGGGTAAGGCCATGATCGATCCCGGATGTAGGGGTATGATTCCTGTTCCTTGAAAGATAGTTCGGGGGCACCA
>DATBVZ010000436.1:0-16294 GCA_036515095.1 Cyclobacteriaceae bacterium
TGGAGGCGGCGATGATTTCGGCGGCTAGTTTGTCCATCATGGTCTTCTCCCCGCGCATCCTGGCATAATCAATAAGCCACTTTATGCTCAGATTTGTTTTGCGCTCGGGTCTGATCTCAACGGGTACCTGAAAAGTTGCACCACCTACACGTCGGCTCTTGACTTCTACGGAAGGGGTAACATTGCTCATTGCCCGTCTCCAGACTTCAAGTCCGCTTTCACCAACCTTCTTTTCAACCTGGGCAATGGCATCGTAGAATATAGTATACGAAATGCTCTTCTTCCCTTCGTTCATCAGGTAGTTAACGAATTTGGTCACCATAGGATCCTGGAATTTGGGATCCGGTAACAGGTATCTTTTCTTGGGTTTAGATTTCCTCATTGATCGGTTGAAATTATTTTTTTGCTGCGCCTGCCTTAGGACGTTTTGCACCATACTTGGACCGGGCCTGTTGACGGCCATTAACACCGGCTGTATCCAGCGCCCCGCGGATAATGTGATACCGTACCCCCGGCAGGTCTTTTACCCTGCCACCCCGGATCAACACAATAGAGTGCTCCTGGAGGTTATGTCCTTCACCCGGAATGTAGGCGTTAACTTCCTTTCCGTTGGTGAGGCGAACACGGGCTACCTTGCGCATCGCCGAGTTGGGTTTCTTGGGGGTAGTAGTGTACACCCGGGTACATACACCCCGGCGCTGAGGGCAGGAATCAAGGGCAGGAGACTTTGATTTGAACGTCAGTTTTTTCCTTCCTTTCCTGACAAGCTGTTGAATGGTCGGCATCTACAAATTTTTCTTTATTATTCGTTTTCGAAAATAGGACTGCAAAGGTATCAAGAAGTAGGAAAGGATACAAAGCCTTTAAGAAAAAGAATTTTGGTCTCTAAGGGGTCAAAAAGCGGATTTTTGAGCTGAAAATCAGGCTTCACCAACGGTCCCGCCGAAGTTTATCGGGAACTTGGGTGAGTCTTCGGTGCGCTTAATGGGCCCGAATGTATTCTCGTATTTGTCAATGTTATCCTTGAGCGCCAGAACGAATCGCTTGGCGTGTTCCGGAGTGATGATGATCCTGGATTTCACTTTGGCTTTGGACACACCGGGCATAAGCCGGATAAAGTCAATCACAAACTCGCTATTGGAATGGGCGATCATCGCCAGGTTGGAGTAGATGCCCTCGGCGATTTCTTCAGAAAGCTCGATGTTGATCTGATTTTGCGCCTGTTTTTCTTTTTTCTCTTCAGCCATAAGATCGGAAAAAAAGATGTGCGACCCTCTGGCCGCACATCATAAGAATTGTAAACAATAATTCAATCCTGAAGCTCTCGTTCCCGGTCACGGGTACGCGACTCCGCTGCCATCAGGGCATCGTATTCATCCTTGTGGGTTACGAGCATCTCACCCAGCCTTCGCTGACCGGTTCCGGCAGGGATCAGGTGACCGACAATCACATTCTCCTTCAATCCATTAAGCTGGTCAGTCTTACCGCGAATTGCAGCTTCACTGAGCACCTTGGTAGTCTCCTGGAACGAGGCGGCCGATAGCCAGCTCTCCGTTTTCAGGGACGCCTGGGTGATACCCTGCAAGGTCGGTCTGGATACCGCCGAGAGCGCATCGCGTACCTCAACCAGCTTCTGGTCTTTTCGGCGCAACACCGAGTTCTCATCACGCAGCTCGCGCGCGTTGATGATCTGTCCCGGTTTTAATACCTGTGAATCCCCGGATTCGATAACCACCTTCTTATCAAGGATGTTGTCATTCTCTTCGCGGAACACAAACTTATCGACGTACTCACCCGGAAGAAAATTCGTATCACCCGGATCAATGATCTCTACTTTCTGCATCATCTGGCTTACAATGGCCTCGATGTGCTTGTCATTGATCTTCACACCCTGCAGGCGGTATACTTCCTGAATTTCATTTACCAGGTATTCCTGAACCGCCGTAGGTCCCTTTATCGAAAGGATGTCTGATGGCGTGATCGACCCGTCGGAAAGGGGTTGACCAGCCTTGACGAAGTCATTGTCCTGCACGAGGATGTGTTTGGAAAGCGGAACCAGGTAGCGCTTTTGCACGCCGTCACGGGATTCAATAAATATTTCGCGATTTCCACGCTTGATGCCACCATACGTCACCACTCCATCGATCTCACTGACTACCGCGGGGTTGGACGGATTCCGGGCCTCAAATAATTCGGTTACCCGGGGAAGACCACCCGTAATATCGCGCGATTTACCCATGGTTCTCGGTATCTTGGCGAGCACCTGCCCGGCCTTGATCTTTTGCGTTGCATCCACGGCAAGGTGGGCGCCAACCGGAATGTTATAACCTTTCGAATCAGATTTTCCTTTGACAATAATCGCAGGATTCTTGGTCTTATCCCGTGTGTCGGTGATCACTTTTTCGCGGTGGCCCGTCTGTTCATCGGATTCCTCCTTGAAGGTCACTCCTTCAATTATGGATTCATATTCTACCGTCCCATCAAATTCGGAAAGGATAACCGCATTGTAAGGATCCCAAGAGCAGAGCTCATCTCCTTTTTCTACTTTATCACCGTCATTGACCTTAAGGAACGAACCGTACGGCACGTGGTTGGAGATCAGAACCCTGGATCGCTCGGGATCGAGGAGACGGATCTCACCGGTACGTCCCATAACGACCTTGGCAGGACGGCCTTCCAAATCTGTGGTTTCGATTACGCGGATACTCTCAAACTCGACAACACCGCTGAACTTCGCCTTGATGTTGGCTTCCACGGCAATGTTTGACGCCGTACCCCCTACGTGGAATGTGCGGAGTGTCAACTGCGTACCCGGCTCTCCGATGGATTGAGCAGCAATGACGCCTACCGCTTCGCCGGCATGTACCATCTTCCCGGTGGCAAGGTTCCGGCCATAGCATTTTGCACAGCCTCCTACACGGGACTCGCACGTAAGCAACGACCGGATTTCAACTTCCTCAATGCTGGTTTCCTCAACGCGCTTTGCAACCTCATCGGTGATCTCCTGATTGGCCGCACAGATCAGTTCGTCGGTTATCGGATCATAAATATCGTGCACGGTTACACGTCCGAGAATTCTTTCAGACAATGGTTCAACGATATCTTCGTTGTCCTTGAGGGCAGTAACTTTCAGTCCGCGCAATGTCCCGCAATCATCCTCGGATATCACGAGGTCCTGCGCCACATCAACCAGCCTGCGAGTCAGGTAGCCCGCATCAGCTGTCTTTAATGCCGTATCGGCAAGACCCTTCCGCGCACCGTGGGTGGAGATAAAATACTCGAGTACGTCAAGCCCTTCCCTGAAGTTGGAAAGGATCGGATTTTCGATAATGGAACCCACAGATCCCGCCAGGTTCTTTTGTGGCTTGGCCATCAATCCACGCATACCACCCAGCTGCCGCACCTGTTCACGGGAACCGCGGGCACCTGAGTGCATCATCATATAGATCGAGTTGAACCCTTGCTGATCCTCTTCCAGCTGACGCATCAGCGTGTTGGTGAGCAACGTGTTGGTTCTTGTCCAGATATCGATTACCTGATTGTAGCGCTCGTTATCCGTGATCAGACCCATCATATAGTTATTCCATACTGCGTCGACCTCTTTTTGGGCATCGGCAACAAGTTTTTCCTTTTCAGCAGGAACCTTGACGTCCCCCAATCCCATGGACAATCCGCCCTTATAGGCCATCTGGAATCCCAGCTCTTTAATATCATCCAGGAACTTGGCCGTCTTGGACTGCCCGGCCAGTTTAAATACTTGCGAGATGATCGACTGGAGTTTCTTTTTGGTAAGCAACTCATCGACAAAACCAACTTCTTCGGGCACGTATTGATTGAAGAGGACGCGACCGGTCACCGTATCAATCATTTGCGTTATCAACGCACCGTTTTTCGGATCTATTACGGTAACCCGTACCTTAATGTGGGCATGCTTTGAAAGCTTGCCCTCATTGTAGGCGACAATGGCTTCGGCCGGAGAGAAAAACCGCATGCCCTCGCCAATGACAGGATGTTCGGGCGTACTCTTTCTTCCCTTGGTCAGGTAATACAATCCAAGTACCATGTCTTGTGACGGTACGGTTATCGGCGCACCGTTGGCAGGGTTAAGGATATTGTGCGAGGACAACATCAGAACGGAGGCCTCGAGGATCGCTTCCTGTCCGAGCGGAACGTGTACGGCCATCTGGTCACCGTCAAAGTCGGCGTTGAACGCAGTACATACCAACGGATGGAGCTGAATAGCCTTTCCTTCGATCAGTTTCGGCTGAAAGGCCTGAATTCCAAGACGGTGGAGCGTGGGAGCGCGGTTAAGCAGTACAGGATGTCCCTTCAAAACGTTCTCGAGGATATCCCATATGACCGGATCCTTCCGGTCAACAATCTTCTTGGCCGACTTAACGGTCTTCACAATTCCCCGCTCGATGAGTTTGCGGATAATAAACGGTTTGAAAAGTTCCGCAGCCATGTCCTTGGGCAGTCCGCACTCGTGCAGCTTCAATTCCGGACCAACGACGATAACCGAGCGACCGGAGTAGTCGACCCGTTTACCCAGCAGGTTTTGACGGAAACGTCCCTGCTTTCCTTTGAGCATATCGCTCAGCGATTTCAGGGCGCGGTTACCGTCGGAACGAACCGCATTTACTTTGCGGGAGTTGTCGAATAATGAGTCAACGGCTTCCTGGAGCATTCTCTTTTCATTGCGAAGGATGACTTCAGGCGCCTTGATATCGATCAATCGCTTCAGGCGATTGTTCCTGATGATCACGCGGCGGTAAAGATCGTTCAGATCCGACGTAGCAAATCGACCACCATCCAGAGGAACAAGCGGGCGAAGTTCAGGCGGAATGACGGGAACCATCTTGATGATCATCCATTCCGGTCTGTTTTCGATGCGCGTTCTCGCTTCGCGGAACGCTTCCACGACTTTAAGGCGCTTCAGCGCTTCCGCCTTCCGTTGCTGTGACGTATCGGTCGCCGCCTGGTGCCTCAGTTCGTAAGAAAGATTGTCCAGATCAATTCTGGACAGCAGCATCTCCAGTGCATCGGCACCCATCCGGGCGATGAATTTCTTGGGATCGTTATCGTCAAGAAGCTGATTTTCTCGCGGCAGTTTGTCTACAATTTCCAGGTATTCTTCCTCGGTGAGGTAGTCAAGCCGGCTGATACCGTCTTCTTCCTTGATCCCGGGCTGAATGACCACGTAGCGCTCATAGTAGATGATCTGATCCAGCTTCTTGCTGGGAAGTCCAAGCAGGTAACCGATCTTATTGGGCAGGGACCTGAAATACCAGATATGCGCCACGGGAACCACCAATTCGATGTGACCCATCCGCTCCCTTCTCACTTTCTTCTCGGTCACCTCCACGCCACACCGGTCGCATATGATCCCCTTATAACGGATCCGCTTATACTTTCCGCAATGGCATTCCCAATCTTTTACCGGGCCGAAAATCCTTTCACAAAACAATCCGCCCATTTCAGGCTTGTATGTCCTGTAGTTGATCGTCTCCGGTTGTGTCACCTCACCGTGCGAGCTTTCCAGTATGGATTCCGGAGACGCCAGGCTGATGGTGATTCTGGAGAAATCAGTGTTGATCTTTTTATTTTTTCTGAAAGACATATTGCGAGTTTTCAGTTATCGGTTTATTCTAATACGTACTAGTCCATGGTGATTTCCAGCGCAAGGCCTCTGAGTTCGTGCACCAGCACGTTGAATGACTCAGGAATATTCGGCTTGCGCATATTCTCACCTTTCACAATGGATTCGTAGGCCTTGGCCCTTCCAATCACATCATCGGATTTTACCGTGTCGATCTCCTGCAGGATGTTCGCCGCGCCAAAAGCTTCCAGCGCCCACATTTCCATTTCACCGAAGCGTTGTCCGCCGAACTGTGCCTTTCCACCCAATGGCTGCTGGGTAATGAGCGAGTAAGGGCCGATGGACCTTGCATGCATCTTGTCGTCCACCAGGTGCCCCAGTTTCAACATATAGGAAATCCCGACTGTTACGGGCTGGTCAAACCGTTCTCCCGTAAGGCCATCATACAGGTAGGTTCTGCCAAATGGCGGCAGCCCTGCTTCCTGCAACTCCTTCGCCACCTGTTCGGTGGATGCACCATCAAAGATCGGCGTGGCATACGTGCGGCCCAGTTTCAGTCCGGCCCATCCAAGGACCGTTTCAAAGATCTGTCCCAGGTTCATCCGCGAAGGCACGCCCAGCGGGTTGAGGCATATATCCACGGGCGTTCCATCTTGCAGGAACGGCATATCCTCTTCGCGGACAATCCGTGCCACCACGCCCTTGTTACCGTGGCGCCCGGCCATTTTATCGCCAACTTTGAGCTTGCGCTTTTTGGCCACGTATACTTTTGCCAGTTGGACAATCCCGGTAGGGAGTTCGTCTCCAACTTCCAGCGTGAAGCGTTCGCGTTTGAATTCGCCGGTATAGCTGTTGCGCTTGACCAGGTAATTCTTTACCATCCACGCCACCATTTCATTGGTGTGCTCATCGGAGGTCCAGTTGTCGAGTGAAATGTCAGCGATCAGGTTGACCTCCTCCGGAACATTGTAGTTGCTCTCATCGCGGTAAATGTTCTTATCGGGAAACAAATTACTTTCGATCACCTTGGCAGAGAATTTCACTCCTTTGCCAATGAGTTCGTCACCGAACTTATGGCGCACGCCGCTGCTGGTTTTCGTACTCAGCAGGGTGGTGAGCTTTTTGATCAGTTCGTTACGCAGATCCGTCAGTTGTTTGCTGTATCGCGCCTTCAGCGCATCCAGCTCTTTCTTGGATTTTGTGCGCACATCCTTATCGCGTTTGGGTCTTGAGAAGAGCTTTGTGTCGATGACCACGCCCTTCAGTGATGGAGGTGCCTTGAGCGAGGCGTCTTTCACATCACCCGCTTTGTCGCCGAAGATGGCGCGCAGCAACTTTTCTTCCGGAGTCGGATCGGTCTCTCCCTTAGGCGTGATCTTGCCGATCAGGATGTCGCCTTCCTTGACTTCGGCGCCGATTCTGATGATGCCGTTTTCGTCAAGGTGCTTGACCGCTTCCTCGCTGACGTTCGGGATTTCGGACGTGAGTTCCTCTTCACCCCGTTTTGTATCCCGTACCTCCAGCTCAAATTCCTCAATGTGTATGGACGTATAGATATCGTCACGAACAACGCGCTCAGAGATTACGATAGCATCCTCGAAGTTATAGCCCTGCCAGGGCATATAGGCTACCAGGAGGTTTCGTCCGAGTGCAAGTTCTCCCCCTGCTGTGGCATAGCCCTGGCAGAGTGGTTGTCCCCGGGTTACCTTTTCGCCCTTCCTTACAAGGGGTGTGAGGTTGATACACGTATCCTGGTTTGTGCGTCTGAACTTGATCAGGTTGTACGTTCTGTATTCGTCGTCGAAACTTACGAGTTGCTGTTCTTCCGTTACTTCGTATTTGATCACGATCTTCTTTGCATCCACAAAGTCGACCACGCCATTTCCTTCAGCAAGGATCAGGGCCCTTGAGTCAACCGCCACGCGGCCTTCAAGTCCGGTACCCACGATGGGCGCTTCCGGCCGCATGAGCGGCACCGCCTGGCGTTGCATGTTCGAGCCCATCAGGGCGCGGTTGGCATCATCGTGTTCCAGGAAGGGGATCATGGAAGCAGCCACCGAAACGATCTGGTTCGGGGCGATGTCCATATACTTCAGGTCCTTCGGTTCGACCACGGGGAAGTCGCCTTCAAAGCGAGCCTTGATGCGGTCCTCTTCAAACTCACCGTTAGACTTTATCTTCGCGTTGGCCTGTGCGATGTAGTTGGTATCTTCTTCCTCGGCGGTGAGGAACACCACCGTTTCCTTTGATTTCACCTTTCCGTTGTCGATTAACCGGTATGGCGTTTCGATGAATCCCATTTTGTTCACCTTCGCGTGCACGCAAAGTGAGGAGATCAAACCGATATTGGGACCTTCGGGAGTTTCAATGGTGCAAAGCCGTCCGTAGTGCGTATAGTGTACGTCGCGAACTTCAAAGCCTGCGCGTTCGCGGGACAGCCCGCCGGGGCCGAGGGCAGACATTCTCCGCTTGTGGGTGATTTCAGCCAGCGGGTTTGTCTGATCCATGAACTGCGACAACTGGTTCGTTCCAAAGAATGAATTGATGACCGAAGAGAGTGTCCTGGCGTTGATCAGGTCAACCGGCTTGAAGTCTTCATTGTCGCGCACATTCATCCGTTCTTTTATAGTTCGCGCCATTCTGGCAAGGCCCACGCCGAATTGGGAATACAATTGTTCCCCTACTGTTCTGACGCGGCGGTTGCTAAGGTGGTCGATATCGTCAACAAGTGCTTTTGAGTTAATGAGTCCGATGAGGTATTTAACGATCAGGATAATGTCTTCCTTGGTAAGGACGCGTTGATCGTAACCCAGGTCGAGACCGAGTTTTTTGTTGATCCTGTACCGGCCCACTTCGCCGAGGTCATACCGCTTTTCGCTGAAGAACAGGCTTTGGATGATATCCCTGGCTGTCTGTTCATCGGGTGCTTCCGTATTTCTCAACTGGCGATAGATCTGCTCGACGGCTTCCTTTTCGGAGTTGGAATTGTCTTTGGCCAGCGTATTGAAGATTATGTTATAGTCGGATATGTTCACATCCTCGCGATGCAGGATGATGGACTTCACGCCCGACTCAAGGATGACGTCGACGTCCTCGGCGGTGATCATGTGATCGCGTTCAAGCAATACTTCGTTGCGATCTATGGAAACCACTTCGCCGGTGTCTTCATCCACGAAATCTTCCGTCCAGGTTTTAAGAACCCGGGCGGCGAGTTTGCGGTCGACGACCTTCTTCAGGGTGTTCTTTGAAGCCTCAACTTCCTCAGACAGTCCGAAGAGATCGAGGATATCCTTGTCCGTTCCGTATCCGATGGCGCGAAGGAGTGTGGTAACGGGAAATTTCTTCTTCCGGTCGATGTATGCGTACATGACCGCGTTGACATCCGTTGCAAACTCGATCCAGGATCCCTTGAAGGGGATAATCCTGGCAGAATACAGTTTGGTGCCATTGGTGTGTTTGCTCATGGCAAAGAACACGCCGGGCGAACGATGCAATTGAGAAACGATAACGCGTTCTGCGCCATTGATCACGAAGGATCCTTTCTCGGTCATATAGGGTATGTTGCCGAGGAATACTTCCTGTTCGATGGTTTCGAAGTCTTCGTTATCCTCATCGTTGCAGGTGAGGCGAAGCTTTGCCTTCAGGGGAACCGAATAAGTCAGCCCGCGATCGATGCATTCATCAACATTGTACTTGGGCGGATCGATGGTATAATCCACAAACTCGAGCACAAAATTTTCACGCGAGTCACTGATTGGGAAATTTTCCGCGAAGACCTTGTAAAGGCCTTCATTCTGTCTTTTCTCCGCCGGCGTTTCAATCTGAAGGAAATCTTTGAATGACTGGAGTTGCACATCCAGAAAATCGGGGTAATCGAGGATCTTCTCAATGGATGAAAAATCGACTCTTCCGTTATTGTTTATCTTAGCCAAGGTGTGTAGCGTTTAAGTTCTAGATTCTGAAACGGAGCACTGAATTAAGTTGGGTATAAACGGCAATAGACCCCGTCCCGATTTTTGATCTGGACACGGGGTCTGACTGAAGTCTCAGACGGTACCCTTCGTCTTCAAGAAGATTATTTCAACTCAACTTCAGCGCCCGCTTCGATGAGTTGCTTCTTGAGATTTTCTGCCTCGTCTTTAGGTAAACCTTCTTTGATCGTTTTAGGAGCTCCATCAACCAGGTCTTTGGCTTCTTTCAGACCAAGTCCGGTAAGTTCTTTAACAAGCTTTACAATTTGAAGTTTGTTGGCTCCTGCAGCTTTGAGAACAACGTCAAAGTTGGTCTTTTCTTCCGCAGCAGCGGCGCCACCACCGGCGGCAGGAGCGGCCACAACAGCTGCAGCAGCCGCGGGTTCTATGCCGTAGGTCTCTTTCAGGTAAGTAGCCAGTTCGTTTACTTCTTTTACAGAAAGTTCAACAAGTTGATCTCCAAGTGCTTTGATATCAGCCATTTTTTTACGAGTGTTTAATTATGTCGGTTCAATTTCAATTTAATTACCACGTTCTTCCAGCGCTTTTACAATACCGGCGATTTTATGTTTTCCGCTCAGCAGACCGGAAATAACATTTTTCGCAGGTGATTGAAGGATGGCAATAACGTCGCCAATGAGCTCATCCCGTGATTTGAGTTCACTGAGCATTGTAAGGTTATCCGCGCCAATGAATAGGTCGGATTCAATGGAAGCGGCTTTCAGCACAGGTTTTCCTTCAAGCTTCTTATGGTACTCTTTCAGGACCCGTGCAGGCAGGTTACCTGTCTCTTTTGAAAAGATAACTCCTGAAAAGCCTTTGAGCACACCGAACAACGCCGAATAGTCCGCACCATCCTGCTTTTCGAGTGCTTTGCGAATAAGCGTGTTCTTGTATACGCCATACTCTACGCCGCTCTTATAGCACAATCTGCGGAACGCATTGATCTGTTCCACCGAAAGGCCCGAGGCATCGGCAATATAGAAATGTGCATTTTCGGCAAACTTCTGTGCGAGCGCTTCGATAATCTGTGCTTTTTCGTCTCTGGTCATGGTCGTTTAATTATCAAATGCCAGCAATAGAACTCTTGTCAATCGTGATGCCGGGGCTCATCGTTGTGGAAAGGGTGATGGTTCTGAAATACGCGCCTTTCGCCGATGCCGGTTTCAGTTTGGCAACAGTCATGATCATTTCCGCAGCATTGTCCCGGATTTTGTCGGGGGTAAAGGAAGCTTTTCCAATGCTTACGTGAATGATCCCGGTTTTATCAATTTTGAAGTCGATCTTACCGGCCTTTACTTCTTTGACCGCCTTACCGACTTCGAGCGTAACAGTTCCTGATTTTGGATTTGGCATTAACCCGCGGGGACCCAATATTTTTCCCAGCTTGCCTACCTTCGCCATAACAGTAGGGGTACATATAATAACATCCACGTCGGTCCACCCGCCTTCAATTTTCTGAATGTAGCTGTCGAGACCCACGTGGTCCGCTCCGGCATCCTTTGCATCCTGTTCCTTGTCGGGCGTACACAATACAAGAACCCGCACATCTTTGCCGATACCATGAGGCAGGGCAACAACACCGCGCACCATCTGATCCGACTTTTTGGGATCTACCCCAAGGCGGATGTTGAGATCAACGGATGCATCGAACTTCGTGAAGGAAATGTCCTTTACCAGTTTGGAGGCATCTTCCAGCGAATATTCGTTCTCCGGATTGTACTTAGCAAGGACTGCTTTTCTGTTTTTGGTAACCTTCGCCATCGTTGTCTTTATTATCGTTCCCAGGGAGGAGTTCCTGAAACGGTTATTCCCATACTTCTTGCTGTTCCTGCCACCATTTTCATAGCTGACTCCACCTTAAAGGCATTCAGATCCGGCATCTTGGTTTCGGCAATGGTTTTTACCTGATCCCAGGTGATTGCGCCGACCTTGGCCCGGTTGGGCTCGGCTGACCCCTTTTGTTTCTTGGCAGCATCCAGGATCAGTACGGCAGCCGGCGGTGTTTTAATAACAAAATCAAATGACTTATCATTAAATATCGTGAGCAGCACCGGCAGAACCTGACCTTGCTTGTCCTGCGTCCGGGCGTTGAACTGTTTGCAAAAGTCCATGATATTCAGACCCTTGCTACCCAACGCGGGACCGATCGGCGGCGCCGGGTTGGCCTGCCCGCCCTTGACCTGCAACTTCAGGTACCCTACAACTTCTTTTGCCATTGGTATCTCAGTCTAGCTTTTCAACCTGCATATAACTTAATTCAACCGGCGTATTCCGGCCGAAAATCTTAACCATTACGTTAAGCTTTTTCTTGTCTTCAAATATTTCTTCCACGTTACCCGTAAACCCGCTGAAAGGACCGTCCATTACCTTCACCGACTCTCCTTTCACAAACGGCGTTTCAAGCCTTTCCTCCATCTCATCCAGCTGATCCACTTTACCCAGTATGCGGTTTACCTCCGACTGACGCAAAGGAACCGGGTCCTTCGTGGAACTGGTGCTGCTTCCCCCAAGAAAACCGATCACACCCGGAATATTATTCACTGTATGAAACGCCTCCCCGTTCGAGAGGTCCGCCGATACCAGCACGTAGCCAGGGAAAAAATTTCTCTCCCTCACCCGCTTCTTGCCGTTCCTCATTTCATATACCTTCTCCGAGGGGATCAGCACCTGCGGGATAAATTCAACTAGTTTTGAGCGCTCGATCTCCGTCTCCAGGTAAGATTTAACTTTCTTTTCCTGGCCACTTACCACCCGAAGCACATACCACTTGAGCTCACCCATTGTTGATTGTCAAAGATTAAAACTCGCTGTAAAACCAGGTCAGGGCTTCGTTGAATACCCAGTCGATTGCTCCGATGACAAGCGAAAAAATGGTGGAGGCTACCAGAACCAAAATGGCACTGCTTTGCAATTCGCTGTACTTGGACCAGGTGACCTTGTTCTTCACCTCATCCCACGACTCCAACACATAATTACCGAACTTACTCATTGATCTGGCGCCTTTTAGCTGTGTACTTCAACTTCCGAATTTCAGGACCTGCGAGGAAGCCTTCCATTCCTCTCTGCACGGGTGGAGAGACTCGAACTCCCAGCCAACGGTTTTGGAGACCGCTACTCTACCAATTGAGCTACACCCGTCTCTGGATCAATTCCGGCAAATCAGTCTCAATCTTTCCTTCCTGGGTGGCACTCCGGCCTTCTGAGTCGCCGCCTGAACCCGCAACGCAAAAGGACTGCAAAGGTAAATTGAAATTCCAGAAAAGAAAAGCGTTCCCGAAAATATAATCAGAAACGCTATTCATTGATTACCAGTTAATTAATCGAGGATATCCGTAACCTGTCCGGAGCCTACCGTACGGCCGCCTTCACGTATAGCAAACCGCAGTCCTTTCTCCATAGCAATCTTGTTGATCAGTTCGACTTCGATCGAAACGTTGTCGCCAGGCATAACCATCTCAACGCCAGCGGGGAGCTTAACTTCGCCGGTAACGTCGGTGGTGCGGAAGTAGAACTGAGGCCGGTATTTATTAAAGAAAGGTGTATGGCGACCGCCTTCTTCCTTGGACAATACGTAGACTTCGGCCTTGAACTTCGCATGCGGGGTTACAGAACCCGGCTTGCAGATTACCATCCCCCTCCGGATCTGATCCTTTTCAATACCACGCAGCAGCAAACCAACGTTATCACCGGCTTCGCCGCGATCCAGGATCTTGCGGAACATTTCCACGCCAGTGACCGTAGAGGTCAGGTTTTCCGCCCCCATGCCCAGGATCTGCACCGGTTCACTGGTCTTTACAACGCCCCGTTCGATACGACCTGTGGCAACCGTTCCGCGGCCAGTGATGGAGAAAACATCTTCAACCGGCATAAGAAAATCCTTATCGATCAAGCGAATGGGAAGCGGGATATATTCATCCACGGCCTTCATCAGCTCTTCCACCTTTTCCACCCATTTGGGCTCGCCATTGAGCGCCCCGAGAGCAGAACCCCGGATAACGGGAATATCATCGCCGGGAAAATCATAGGATGACAGCAATTCACGCACTTCCATTTCGACCAGATCCAGCAACTCGGGGTCATCCACGAGGTCTACCTTATTCATAAAAACAACAAGCGCAGGTACACCCACCTGACGGGCCAAAAGAATATGCTCGCGGGTTTGCGGCATGGGACCGTCAGTGGCAGCCACTACCAGGATAGCGCCGTCCATTTGAGCCGCGCCGGTAACCATGTTCTTCACGTAGTCGGCGTGACCGGGACAGTCAACGTGCGCGTAGTGACGGCTCTCCGTTTGATACTCAACGTGCGCCGTATTGATCGTGATCCCTCTCTCCTTTTCTTCCGGAGCGTTATCAATGGAGCTAAAATCCCTAACGTCAGCAAGACCTTTCGCCGACAACACTTTCGTGATCGCGGCCGTCAGCGTAGTTTTTCCGTGGTCCACGTGACCAATGGTACCAACGTTCACGTGCGGTTTCGAACGGTCAAATGTTTCTTTTGCCATATTTGAAAATCCCAGTTAGTTTAAGTTATAATAGTTAGTTTCAATTTTTCTGCTTACTCGTCACCGTTCTCCCCGACTCTTGTCCTTAGAGCTGTTGATGAGGATTGAACTCACGACCTCTTCCTTACCAAGGAAGTGCTCTACCACTGAGCTACAACAGCAAATCCCCTCCTCCAATGCCGCGGGTACGCGCCATCCTCCTCATACTAATGAGCGGGAGACGAGGTTCGAACCCGCGACCTGCAGCTTGGAAGGCTGCCGCTCTACCAACTGAGCTACTCCCGCATAATCCTTAGTGTGTACCCGATCCCCGACCTTCGCGGTTTTCAATTGCGACTTTCCAGGTCCACATTGACGCCGTAATGCCGGCATCCTGTGGGGGAACTAGGATTCGAACCTAGGAAGTCATAAGACAACAGATTTACAGTCTGTCCCAGTTGGCCGCTTTGGTATTCCCCCTGATATGATACTCGTGTGCGTGTGAATAAGTCCCCGGGTGTGTGGCTCAGCGGCATTACGTGTGCGTGTGACATTCTTTTGCGGTCCCTGACCGACTGAAAAGCCCCGCGAAAACGGGGCCTTTTTCAAAAGAGAGTGCAAAATTATACGCTTTTACACTTTTTCAAAACTCTTATTCACATTTTCAGCGGGAATTCCCGGCTCCAGGGGGCTTGTCAGCGGACTACGATTTCGGTTATCACAGCTTCGCCGAATTCTTTGTGAAACAACCTCAGCACCTCCTCTTTGTGGAGCATGAAATCATGCTTCATTGAAGCGGAATCAAATTCGGCATAGAGTATCTTGTCCCTCAGATAGACCTTTTTAGTCCTGCGGGCGATTGGCCTTCCTACCAGCCGCTCCCACGATGCAACGATATTGGTCTCATCAAACCGTGTCTCAAGATGATACGTGTTTAACAAATCCCGGATCGCCTGACCCACCGGCCGGATATCCCTGGCTGAATCTTTTCGTGAACTCATTGGGTAAGGTCTATTTTTCCGTCGTCAACAGTGAAAACTGAAACACTGGCATTGATTTTCCTTAGCAAGTCCGCCGTACGTCCCGGCCTTGCATCCGTAACAAATAACTGACCGAATTCATTCTTGACCAGTTCAAGCAGGCGTTCGATCCGATAGTCGTCCAATTTATCAAAAATATCGTCCAGGAGGAGCACCGGCCTGAACCCCTTTTCCTCCCGGATCAATTCCCACTGTGCCAGCCTCAGCGCTATCACCATAGTCTTCTGCTGCCCCTGGGACGCAAACTTTTTCATATCCTCTGATCCCAGCAAAAACCGGTAATCGTCCTTGTGGATACCAAATCCGGTTCGTTGCAGCGCCAGGTCACGTTCCCGAAAACGCTGGCACCCGGCTATCGTATCCGCTTCGTCAAGGCCCGAAACATAGGTTACTGAAGCCGATTCAATACCCTTTACCAGGAACTCAAAGTAGCGGTTAAAAACGGGGATGAAGCGATCCATAAACAACTTGCGTTTCTCATAAATTCGTTGGCCGGGCACGGCAAGCATATGATCATAGGATTCCAGCGCGACCCAATCCCGCAAACCCGTTTGATGAAACAACCTGAGGAGCCCGTTGCGCTGCTTCAGAAGCTGATTGTATCCCATCAGGTTTTCGAGGTACTCGCGGTCAATCTGTGATATCAGGCCGTCGAAAAATTTCCGACGGGTTTCGCTGCCCTCGCGGATGATATCCACATCGTCGGGCGCCATGAGGACCACCGGATAGTTGCCAATATGATCACTCAGTTTTCGGCATTCGGCCCCGTTTTCTTTGATGGATTTCCTGGCTCCCGGTTGAAAGGCAGCCGTGAGGATAGCTGCACCCTCAGCCATTTCGAATGCTCCCTGAATCAAAAAATGGTCCTGTCCATGCCGGATATTCAACGGATCGACAGGCTGCAGCGAGCTTTTCGTAAAAGACAAATAATAAATCGCATCCAAAAGATTGGTTTTCCCACTGCCGTTAACACCAACCAAAACATTGATTTTGGAGGTGAATTCAAGGTTTACCGACTCGTAGTTCCTGTAATTGATCAGACCCAGCCGGCGGAGTTGCATAGAGTTTTATGGGAATTACTTGGCGAATGTTCGTTCGGGGCTTTATTTTCGCAATTCGGATCAAAATTAGGTATATGCCCACGACAACCAAAGCAAAGAAGAAAGTGACCGGAAACGGGAAGAAGAGCGGCGCAAAA
>DATBVZ010000437.1:0-2129 GCA_036515095.1 Cyclobacteriaceae bacterium
AGGGAAATTAGCAGCGTGTACAGTAGCAGGCGGGCGGGAATTCGAATTGAAATGGAGCAAGTTTCCATGCGCTTGGGATTTTAGGAATCGGTCCGGCTGGGGTGTCTGATGGTCACCGCTTTTGTTTTGGCCGGAGCCCCAGCCGAAGTTACGAATCTTCTTGCCGCAATCCCATATTATTTGACGGGTCGGACTTAACAGAATACGAGGTGTGTGGCATGGTCATTCAATGCCCGCCTTGTTCGCTGTTGCCCGGTCCGGATAGCCCGGGTTAGGAATTTGCGTGACATTATTTAACTTGATGGCCGGAGATTGTCCGGCTATTCTTTTTGCTTACACTAACTTCCTGACCTATGAAAAAACTTATCCTCGCCTGTCTTGTATTGTACGCTGCAAGCGGCTTTTCGCAGAGTCCTGGATTTGACGGACTGGACATGAACATGGGCAATCTGTCGCGCCTTTCGGATGCGCAGACCCGCTCGATCAGTCCGGAGAATTTTAGTGGGGAAAAAGGTAAAGGTGGAATGGCAGACCCGGTTAAAAGCAAAGGGCAGCGCAACGTAGCCAATGCAGCGGATCAGGCTGCAGACCTTGGCCTGGGGTGGAAAGTCAATCCGTTTATCATTATCAATCCGGGTGAGACATTTACGATTGCTGAAATGGAGGGTCCCGGCGCCGTACAACACATCTGGATGACGCCGACAGGCAACTGGCAATTTTCCATTATCCGTTTTTACTGGGACGATGAGAAGACACCATCCATAGAAGTACCCATCGGCGCCTTCTTTGGTATGGGCTGGAATGAGTATGCCCATTTGAATTCGCTGGCGGTGACTGTCAATCCGGGGAGTGCATTCAACTGCTACTGGAAGATGCCCTTCAGGAAAAAATGTAAGATAACGGTAGAAAATATCAACAGTGCCGAGCCCATGCGTTTGTATTACCAGGTAGACTATACGCTCACTGAGATAGGAGAGGAAGAAGCTTATCTTCATGCCCAGTACAGGAGATCAAATCCAAATACAGGTTCACTTCACACCATACTTGACGGTGTGAAAGGCAAGGGACATTATGTTGGCACCTACATGGCGGTCGGTGTAAACAACAACGGGTGGTGGGGAGAAGGGGAGATCAAGTTCTTCCTGGATGGCGACAAAGACTTCGCGACCATTGTTGGCACCGGGACCGAGGACTATTTCTGCGGCTCCTATAATTTTGAGAACAGGGTCACCAAGCAATACCAGGAATTCACTACGGCGTATGCGGGTTTGCACCAGGTGATAAGACCGGATGGCATGTACAGATCACAACAGCGCTTTGGGATGTACCGCTGGCACATTCTTGACCCGATACGTTTTGAAAAAGACCTGAAGGTGACCATCCAGGACCTCGGTTGGCGACAGGGCGGTTATCTGGCTCAGCAGTCCGACGTGATCACGGTTGCATTCTGGTATCAACGCGAACCGCATGCGTCGTTTCCCAAACTACCGGGTTGGAAGGGGTTGGAGATCCATTAGCGGTACGATTTTGTTGTTGTAGAGACGCAAAATAGTGCGTCTCTACAACAACGTTGATACAACGGTTTCATAATGTTTCATTTCCTCAATGAAATTATAGTAGGGTTTCACGAGGATAAAGAATGAAGAGAATTCTTCACTTCTCCTGAAACCATTCAGATGATCATCAACCGATGTCCAATGGATGCGGACAATGTACTTGCCGGGTTCGTCTACTCCATGAATTACCTCGTAGCCCAGGCAATAGGGGGATGCCTCCAGGTGCGGTCGTGCGCTTCGGTATGCTTCCTCGAATTTCGTCCGTTGATCCTGAGGAATCGAGTAGCGTATGATTTCCACGGAATGACTTTTGCTTTCTTTCATGATACAGGTATTTGACGTGAGGGTGTGAGGTACCGCTTGTCTTCGTTGATCCGATCGGATTCGACAGGTCAGACGAAAAACTGTTCTGAAATGACTCTTCCATCCTTAACCTGGTAAACGCAAAGCTGGTCGTAGGTGGCGCGTTCTCTTCCTTTCATGGTCACGTCCATGGTCATCGTACAGGCAATTGTGTTGCCGGCGACTAAAGGATCAGAAACCCTGATGGCGTGCATCGTTTCGACCAGGTTA
>DATBVZ010000438.1:0-4888 GCA_036515095.1 Cyclobacteriaceae bacterium
CAAAAATACTGACTACTGGATATCGTACTCTTTCACGGACTCCGAGCGCGATTACCTCAACTTTCCCTATATGGCAACACCGGTCTTTGTTTCAAGGCATAACTTTTCATTTGTATACAAACACTTTTTCCCAAGGCTGAAAACTCAATTCGGGATTACATATTCATTTGCCAGCGGAAGACCGTATAATGACCCTAACAAGGAAGCGTTCAACGCTGGGAGAACACCATCGTATCATGATGTGAGTCTGAACATTGCCTATTTGCCACGCGCGAATGTGATCCTTTACTTTTCTGCGACCAATCTGCCAGGGCGTGACAACATTTTCGGTTACGAATTCAGCTCACAACCAAATGGTGATGTGTACAACAGAAGGCCCATACGCCAGGCGGCCAGACGCTTCTTGTTTGCTGGAATATTCATCACGTTGTCCAGGGACAAGTCCAAAAATCAATTGCCCAGTTTATAACTTGTAAATAGTAAACCCTTATTACTTATGAAAAGTCTATTCATTCTTTTAACGACTACATTCCTGAACCCGGGAACATTCGATGACGCCAAATACATCGAGACCATGAAGAAAAACATCGATGCTATGTACGGATCAAAATCAATTGAGGAGTATCAACAAGTGATTAACACCCTGCAGCGTATTGGCGCTGCGGAGAAAACGAGATGGGAACCATTTTATTATTCGGCTTTCGGTTATGTGATGATGGCCAATCTGGAGCAGACGCCGGTATCAAGAGACGGTTATCTCGACCAGGCGTTGAATGCAGTCAATGAAGCGCGAAAACGAACACATGATGAGTCGGAGGTTACGGCGCTGGAAGGATTCATTCACATGATCCGTGTTACGGTCGACCCGGCATCAAGGGGGCAACAGTATTCCGGTATGGCCTTCCAGGCATTTGGAAAGGCAGTGGCTCATAATCCGGAGAATCCACGCGCACTTGCGCTGAAGGCTCAGATGGAGTATGGTATGGCCCAATTCTTTGGTTCATCTACTGAGCAGGCTTGTTCAACCATGGCACAGGCATTGGAAAAGTTTGATACCTTCGTTTCTGAAAATCCCCTGGCACCTGTTTGGGGCAGGGGAATGGCTGAGAGTATAGAGCAATGCAAGTAGAAATACCGATCAGTCAAACAATTAAGGGCATCTTTTCGGAGATGCCCTGCTCAGACCCTTAAATTTGAATAGGGAACTAACATGCAGATAACCAGAAGGAAGATAGTAACAGAGGCACGCGACATTTTCCTGTTCATCCTGCTCGGAATTGCGATGACTTATATGCTGTGTACAACTTGCCGCAATGATTTCAGAAACTTTGTATTTATAACGGCTTTTTCCAGTAGTTTGTGGATATTCCTGTGGAAAGGAAACGAACTCATAGCGCATTTTATTTCAAGTAAAATATCCTGGGTAGCCTTTCCTGTCAAGCGTATGATTGTTGGTATCATCACAACCGTTGGCTATACAATCCTGGCCGTGATTGGCTTGATAACTTTCTTCAAGTTGGTATTGCACGTAAATATCGGGAACAGTCAATGGACTATCTATTCATCTGTACTGATCACGATTATAATTGCACTGATTCTACATAGCCGCGCCTTTTTGCAACATTGGCGCCTGGCTAAAATAGATGCCGAGCGATTTCAGAAGGAAAGTATCTCCGCAAAGTATGAAAGCCTGAAGAGCCAGGTGAATCCTCATTTTCTTTTCAATAGTCTTAATGCCCTTACCAATCTTGTCTATGAAGACCAGGATAAGGCCGTGGAATTTATTAAGCAGTTGTCTGAGGTATACCGATATGTTCTTGATACCAGAGATCGTGAAGTCGTACCTCTTGAGGAGGAACTTAAGTTTCTTAAATCCTATCTGTTTTTGCAACAGATTCGTTTCGGTGACAAGCTGGATATCCAACTCAATCTTAATGGCGCGACGACTGATGTTCCACCGCTCTGCCTGCAGATGCTGGTTGAAAATGCCATTAAGCACAATATTGTTTCAGAACAAATGCCGTTACGTATTCAAATCTACCACGACAGCGATTATCTCGTCGTTGAAAATGATTTACAATTTAAGGATACATCGTCTGACACACCCGGCCTTGGTTTGGAGAATATAACGAAGCGGTATGAATTTTTAACCTCCAGGAAGGTTCAGGTATTGAGAGCAGACGGCAAGTTTGTGGTCAAGCTTCCCGTTATTGAAGTCACTATAGGCTAATATCAGAGCATATGAATGTCTTGATCATCGAGGACGAAGAGCAGGCTGCACAGCGATTGGAAAACGTTATAAAACAACTTGAGCCAACAGCCACAATACTGAATAAGATTGATAGTGTAAAACAATCGGTAAATTGGTTAAATAATAATGCTGCGCCCGATCTTGTTTTCATGGACATTCAGCTTGCTGATGGTCTTAGTTTCAGGATCTTCGAGCAAAGTGAAATCAAATCGCCTGTCATTTTTACAACTGCTTATGATGAGTATGCTCTCAGGGCGTTTAAAGTAAACAGTATTGACTATTTGCTGAAACCAATTGATAAGGACGAACTGCAAGCAGCGTTGAGAAAGTTCAAGGATCTAGCGAAACAGAGTAATATCCCGCACGTTATTGATAATATTAACGAAGTAGTGAAAATGCTGACAAAACGTTACAAGACCCGGTTTGTGGTGAAGGTAGGCGAGCACCTCCGGACAATCGAAGCGAACGATATTCAGTATTTCTACAGCAAAGATAAAACAACCTTTTGTGTCACGCAGAGTAATCGCCATATTATCCTGGATTTTTCACTGGAACAACTGGAAGAAATGATCGACCCAAACAGGTATTACAGGATAAACCGAAAATACCTCATTTCATCGGATTCAATAGAAGATATTGTAAGCTACATGAACAGCCGGCTAAAGCTCGTATTAAAAGTTCGGCACGACGATGATTTGATTGTCGCCCGTGAGCGGGTTCAGCACTTTAAAGATTGGCTGGATCGATAGAAGCAGATCAGTCCCGACCTGTTTCTTCGACTCCTAAATGTCGGACTGTTTCAAATTGACATTTTTCCCGGAGAACACGCTCCCTGGCGCATCCCATAGCCAGAAGAAAAAACAAAATGAAATGCAGTCTATTCATGAATGCGGCTATGGGACTTTCAGGGCCAGGTATTGGCCTGCGGTCGCATTCGAAGGATACCTGCGTGGCGGGCGGTATGTGCTGCGCATTTTATTGCACTATGCAGAGCACTCAGCCGGGTGATTTTTTTGGACGCACATTTTTCAGAAACGTCTTGCCCTTTGAAAGATTACCGGCCAGCTCCTGGATAGTGGTCTCCTTCATTATCTTTCTTAGATGCTCTTTGTAATGGTTGATCTCGTGGTGAATGGGGCATGGATACCTATCCGAACATTCTTTGAGTCCCAGTGCACACGTATGCAGCACATCATCACCATCAATGGCTTTCACGATGGCATTTAGTGAAACCGGTTTGGATCCGGGATCAACAAAAAAGCCACCGTTTGGCCCTTTGATCGATGAAATAATACGTTCACGGGCAAGGGTTTGAAGTATTTTGGCCGTAAAGGCCACAGGAGCATCAATTTCCCTGGCAATTTCCGGAATACCCAAGCGGGAGCCATTGATGCTCCTCATTGAAATATAAAGTACTGCCCTAAGGGCGTATTCACATGCTTTGGAAAACATAGTGACGTATCAGTCAAATGAACTGCGCTGCCTAATTACGAAAAATCGGGAGTCTGAACAACTCAGGCGCCGGCCAGGAACCTTTCCGCAAAGGTTTTGAGCGACTCGTCAAGTTGCTTCTCCGCCTCATTCAGCCCCTCGTGGAGTTTGCCTTTTAGTGAACTCAGTTCGTTATTTAACCGCTCTGCAAGGCTGCGATAATAGGAGATGCCATCCATCATATTCTCATGAAATTCCTGGACGTACTTTTTGCGTTTCTGATCGAGGTCATTTTTTGTATCGGTCAGCAGTTCGGTCCAGTAATTTACATACAACATAAGTTCCTTAATGAACATATGCGGCCGGTCATCGCGAAGGATAATATTCGCGCGTCCGTAAATATGGTCGATCATTTCCTGCAACGATACAATTTTACTGAAGTAGGCAATGTTGGGTCCCGGACAGACATTTACCGCAACTGATTTTTTGGTAAGGGGCTTCAGCGCGAGTTTTTTTACTGCCGCATTGCTCAGTCCTGTGCACAGGCACTCCTTAGCCACCACCGCTTTCACTTTTGCGTCATAGTCGGCCCCGGTCAAATGGAGTGACTGTAATTGCGCCAGCTTCATTTTTTGATAGGTATGCGAAGCGGTACAAATTGGCTTCTCCGTGAATTCTGTATTGGAAACCAGGAATTTTTCGGTACAGGGACTTCCGGGCCGGCCCTTTTCAATGCGGTCAAGTTTTTCCCGTTCGGCCGTCGTGCCTTTAAGGTAATGGAATCGAACGCCCAGCGGGGAATTATGACTCAAAACAACATCCTGTTCCCTGGCCTCGCTCAATAATTGAAGCGTATGCTCATCAACGGTTGTCGCTTCCGGAACCAATAGGAACGGTGTGCCCCAACCGGTGCCATCCACGTTATAGTATTCGCGCAAAAACCTGTCTTCATCATTAGTGCCAATACCTCCCTGTACCGTTATTTTGATCGGGTGAGGCAGGGTAAATGGTGTCTTTCCTTTGGCCATCAGGGCCTCGTTATAGATGGCGAACAGCGCGTTCACCAGCTCCTGCCTTTTGGTTTTGAATTCCTCCAGGATGGGTCCCAGCAAATAGCCATCGGATGCAAACGCATGCCCTCCGCAATTTAATCCCGACTCGATCCTAAACTCGCTTACCCACAGTCCTTTCTTGGCCAGCATCTTT
>DATBVZ010000439.1:0-4508 GCA_036515095.1 Cyclobacteriaceae bacterium
TCAACGACTTAAAACTGAACTAGGCGATGGCGGATTCCAGGGTGTCATCCCGTTATGTTAAGTCGCTCCTCGACCTGGCTGTTGAGCAAGGCAAGCTTGAGGAAGTTCACCGCGATATGTTGTTGTTCACCAGGGTTTGCAAGGAGAACAGAGCCTTTGTATTGATGCTCAAGAACCCCGTGATCAAACACGACAAGAAGCGCGACATTCTCGGGAAAGTGTTTGCCGGTAAGGTAAGCGTCCTGACCATGGCGATTTTTGATATCATAACCCGCAAAAATCGTGAACCGTTGCTTCTGGAGATTGCACGGAACTTTCACACGGCTTACAATCGCAGCAAGGGCATAGGCAATGCAGCCGTGACAACGGCAACACCCCTTGATGAAGAGCTCCGGGATCAGTTTACAGGGATGGCACGCAAGATCTCAGGACACCTTGAGGTAGAGCTGACCGAAAAGATCGACAAAAACATCATCGGTGGTTTCATTCTGAACGTAGGGGATCATCAGGTTGACGCGTCAGTGAGAAAGAAACTGAATATTTTGAGGACGGAACTCAGACAAAACCCATACGTCAAAGAATTTTGACGGGGGAAGAAGTATTTATCTTGAATAACGAATAAGACATTTACCATGGCAGAAATCAGACCGGAAGAAGTATCCGCCATTTTACGCGAACAACTGTCGCACGCGCGTACGGATGCCGAATTGGAAGAGGTCGGTACCGTCCTTACGGTAGGCGACGGTGTGGCGCGCATTTATGGATTGACGCACGCGCAGGCCGGCGAACTTTTGGAGTTCGAAAACGGCCTCAAGGCACTTGTGTTGAATCTGGAAGAGGATAACGTAGGTGCGGTGCTGCTCGGTGATTCCAAAGATATCCGTGAAGGCGATAGCGTTAAACGAACGGGTAAAATTGCTTCGGTTAATGTTGGCGACGGAATGCTGGGCCGCGTGGTGGATACGTTGGGTAAACCGATTGATGGGAAGGGTCCCTTGAGTGGTGAACTCTATGAAATGCCGCTGGAGCGGAAAGCCCCCGGCGTTATTTACCGCCAGCCGGTGAACGAACCCCTGCAAACCGGTATCAAGGCAATTGACTCCATGATCCCAATCGGTCGCGGACAACGGGAACTGATCATCGGTGACCGTCAGACCGGAAAAACCGCAGTGGCACTGGATGCGATCATCAATCAACGCGAATTTTATGCGAAAGGCGAACCGGTCTATTGCATATATGTGGCGATCGGCCAGAAGGCTTCAACCGTAGCAAGTGTGGCCGCCGCTCTGGAAAAAGCGGGCGCAATGCCCTATACGGTTATTGTCTCGGCCTCCGCATCCGATCCTGCGCCGATGCAGTTCTTTGCTCCGTTTACAGGCGCTGCAATTGGAGAATTCTTCAGGGATACCGGAAGACCGGCACTGGTGGTGTACGACGACCTTTCCAAGCAGGCGGTTGCCTATCGTGAGGTGTCCCTCCTATTGAGAAGGCCACCCGGACGTGAGGCCTATCCCGGAGACGTATTCTATCTGCATTCCAGACTCCTGGAAAGAGCCGCGAAGATCATTAACAACGATGCTATCGCACAAAAAATGAATGACCTGCCGCAGTCAATCAGGCATATGGTGAAAGGCGGAGGCTCCCTGACGGCGCTTCCGATCATTGAAACGCAGGCTGGCGATGTTTCCGCATATATTCCGACAAATGTTATCTCCATTACGGATGGACAGATTTTTCTGGAAACCAACCTCTTTAATGCGGGCATCCGTCCCGCAATCAACGTGGGAATCTCGGTATCTCGTGTCGGCGGTTCAGCACAGATCAAATCCATGAAAAAGGTGGCAGGGACACTCAAACTTGACCAGGCACAATTCCGCGAGCTTGAGGCTTTTGCAAAATTTGGTTCGGACCTGGACGCGGCAACAAAACTGACTATAGAACGCGGCCGAAGGAATGTTGAAATTCTTAAACAGGATCAGTACGCACCCGTGCCGGTTGAAGAACAGGTGGCTGCAATCGCTGCCTCCACACGCGGTTTTATGGACCATGTTCCGGTAACAAAGGTGAAGGACTTCGAACGCAACTTCGTGGAGATTATGCGGTCAAAGCATAAGAATGTATTGGATAACCTGCGTGCCGGAAAACTCGAAGATGCCGATGCTGCTGTTATTAAAAGTGTAGCACTTGACCTGGCAGGCAGGTATGCCTGAGAAACAATACGAATGGGTTTAGGATAAGGGTATGGCAAGTCTAAAGGAAGTAAAGAACAGGATTGGATCTGTACTATCTACACAGCAGATCACGAAGGCCATGAAAATGGTAGCCGCTGCGAAATTACGCCGTTCGCAGGAAAAGGTACTTCAAATGCGCCCCTTCGCCCGGAAGCTGAATTCAATACTTCAGAATCTGTCGTCGACCCGGGATGGGGACCAGGCGGGCAACTGGTACAACCTGGTACGTCCGGAAAGAAATATCCTTTTTATTGTGGTCAGCTCTGACCGGGGATTGTGCGGTTCCTTCAACAGCAACGTATTCAAAGAGGTGATAAAGGTGATCGCCGAGCGCTACGACCGCCAGTGGAAACAGGGTACTGTCTCTGTTCTACCTCTGGGGAAAAGAGCATACGACTACTTTACCAAGCGCAAGTTCAGGGTAATCGGTGAATACGTCAACGTTTATCACGATCTTACCTTTGATCACGTTTCGGTCATCGGTGAATATGTTATGAATGAATTCAGGGCGGGACAGTATGACAAGGTCATCGTTGTCTATAACGAATTTAAGAACGTGGGAACGCAAATCCTTCGGGAGGAGCAATTGCTGCCGGTACTACTCGCTGCGGAAAACAAGTCATCCAACCCGATCGATTATATCTACCAGCCGGACCAGGAGCAAATCATTGCAGGCCTTATCCCCAAATCGTTGAAGGTCCAATTATTTAAAGCGCTGCTTGATTCGAATGCCGCGGAAAACGGTGCCCGGATGACTGCAATGGACAAGGCAACGGAGAATGCAGGAGAGTTGCTTAAGGAACTTCGACTGACCTATAACCGGACCCGGCAGGCGGCAATCACCAAGGAGATCCTGGAAATCGTCGGCGGTGCGGAAGCACTGAAGTCTGCCTGAGCTCAATCCAGAATGGTTCATCCAAATTCCTGCCCGGTGTCGGGCTTTTTGTTTAATGGCAGATGCACGAAAGATATACCGCTTTCTGAATGTACTGAGCATCGACGTGTCAGCAGGGGCGATGGTTTGTGCCCTTTTCTTTGGCAACACGTTCGGGGCGGTCATCCGCCCTCTCGTATTGATCGTCCTTGGCCTTAGCGTTTGGATTATCTATAGCGCGGATCATTTGCTGGATGCCTGGCGAATAGGCGCGCGGGCGGCGACGGATCGCCACCGGTTTCATCAGCAGTATTTTACCGCGCTGATTGTGACGACCGGACTGGTCTTCTTCCTTGATGCGGGAATGATCCTGTTTCTACGGCCCGCATTGTTACGTGCCGGTTTGTTGTTGAGCCTGATTGTGGCCACCTACCTGATTGTCCAGCATTATCTTGTATTCCTCAAGGAAGTCCTGGGCGCGCTTCTCTATACAAGTGGTGTCGTGCTACCTGTATTAATTTCCTTTGGCAATCGGCCACTTACCGCGGGGCATTGGGCATTGATTCTTTCCTTTATGCTAATTGCCTGGATTAACCTGCTGTTATTCTCTTTGTTCGACAAGGAATCTGACGAGCGGAACAAACAGGTATCATTCACAACCATAACGGGGAAAAGAAATACGCGTTACCTGATAATGATACTCTTCGCCATCAACCTGTTGCTCTATGCATACCTTTTCTCAACGTCAGTGGTCAAACCTGCCCTCATCCTGTTTTCGATGAGCCTGGTGCTTATGATGCTGTTGCTTTTCAGGAACTATTTTTCAGAAAACGACAGGTTCAGGTATGTCGGCGATGCAATTTTTCTCTTCCCTTTGGCAGGCTTTATCCCATGACACCGCGTACCAACTTTGACAGCATAGCGGGGTTCTATGACCGACTCTCGAATCTTGTTTTTGGAGACCGTATCAGAAGGGCCCAGATTCATTTCCTGAAAAACATTCCGCCTGGCTCTGCTATCCTGATTGTCGGAGGTGGTACAGGCTGGATCATCGGGGAGATATTCTCCCGTACAGCGAATTGTTCGGTTTGGTTTGTTGAATCATCGCGTGAGATGTTGCAGCGAGCCGGCCGGTATAACAAGCCGGGTCGGTCACATTTCATTCAGGGAACAGAAAGGAGCTTGCCACCGCAAAAATTTGACGTCTTAGTCACTAACTTCTATCTTGATTTGTTTCCCGATGAAGACCTTGATGAAGCGCTCGCTGACATTGCGAAAACCCTGAGGCCCGGCGCAATCTGGCTGGCGTCTGATTTTGTTGCCGAAAAGTGGTGGCATCGTTTGATGCTATGGATAATGTACAGATTTTTCAGGGTGGTTTGCAGCATTGAGGCCAGATCGCT
>DATBVZ010000440.1:0-6597 GCA_036515095.1 Cyclobacteriaceae bacterium
TCATCAGGAGAAATTGGTACCACATCCTCTCTAAACAATATCCGGATGCATTGTTGAGTCACAGGAGCGCCCTTGAATTTGCGCCAACTTCCAACGGACACATCTTCCTCACTTATACCTACAATGAAAAAGTTGAATTACCCGGCCTCACCATTCATTTCCTGAAAGGTCCCGGCAGGATGGATGGAGATATTGTATTATTTGGAAACCTGCACGTATCGCAGGAAGCACGGGCGTTCCTTGAGAATTTTCAGGAGACAAGACGAAAGGGAACCGAACCAAAGACACTAACAGTACGAGAAACTGAAGAAAGGCTTGAGGCTATAGCCAGGGCCCGCGGAGAAAAAGGATTGAACGTACTAAGAGATAATGCCGGAGCGATCTCAGGCATCCTGGGAATGGAAAACGAATTTAAAAAATTGAATCGGGTGATTAGTGATCTCTTAGCAACAGGTAAGTCAAAAAATCTAACCTCTCCGGCCGCTATAGCGAGATCGCTTGGTGAACCGCTGGATCCCGACAGGATGAAATTGTTTGAACGCCTTTATGAAGAACTGGCAGGGAAGGTGTTTGCTGAATATGCTGATAAGAACACCACAACAAAGGCTTACAAGACCTTTGCTTTTTTTGAAGGATATTTCTCAAATCATATTGAGGGAACTGAATTTACCGTTAAGGAGGCTAAGGAAATCATTGCTACAGAAACACCCTTACCAGCGAGAGATGAAGACTCTCATGACATCCTGGGCACGTACAGAATCGTATCCGACAGCGAAGAGATGGCAATCTGTCCTCGAAATGCAAATGAATTTCTGGATCTTATGCGCAGAAGGCATGCTGTTCTTCTCCAGGCGAGGATCAGTAAAAAGCCCGGCGAGTTTAAAGATAAAAATAACAGAGCCGGGAATACCGAATTTGTTGACCGGCACCTTGTTGTCGGTACCCTAAAGAAAGGCTTTGAATGGTATACCTTGCTAAAGGACCCCTTTGCAAAAGCGGTTTACATGATGTTTCTCGTCAGTGAAGTGCATCCATTCAACGATGGAAACGGGAGGATTGCCAGGGTGATGATGAACGCTGAGCTATCGGCCAAAGGGCTTTCAAAAATCATTATCCCCACGGTTTACCGCGAGGACTACACGGGAGCTTTGAGAAAACTTACAATGCAAAGAGAACCCGACGCCTACGTCCGAATGTTAACAAGGGCACATGAATTCAGCTCGACCTTGTACGACGAAAGCATAGACGATATGGAACAGCACCTGATTGCCTGTGACGCATTTAAGGAGCCGAAGGAAGGACAGTTGAAGATCGTGTATAAAGACAGAAGGAGAGGGTTTGATGAAGGTTGAGCCGCACGATCGTGGATGATGAGATTCGTCCTGTTTCCCTGCCCGCCGTCCTACAATGAATTATAATACTCCACGAAGCGGATGATCTCCTTTTCTTTACGGTGCGATATCTTTTCCTTTTTTGCAAACCGGGTAAGCTCCTCCTGCTTGTCGGGAAGGCTGGCGATGAAGGATTTAATGTTATCAATTTCCTGCAGCGGGCCGTCGCCTATTTTGTAAAAGAAAACATCGGCAGCCCGCTTGTATTCTGCAGGCTGGTCGCTGCCGTCAAGCGCCCCGCCTTCTTTCGCGGGCAAAAAGGTAATTCGCTTCTTTGAAAACAACGTCACCTTGCCGCTGTCCAGCACCTCAAAATATCCGAACCGTGATTTTCCATCGGATTCATACTTCTGAGGAACGAACAGGGAGTTACCCAGGGTTACTTTCAGGACAGCCGGATTGGGATCCAATGCCATTGCCCGACCGCTTTGCTGGTATTCTATCAGGTCCTGGAAGGCGTTATACCGGATAGGTACCTTATAGGTCTTGTTGGAATAATGGATCACTCCCTGTTCATACGCTTCGTTGAGATACGGACTTCCGTTAATCGCGGTGCCGCTCGCGGCCGTTCCCTGTGCATGCGCGGTTGCCAGGCCGAACATCCACATGACGCCAAGCAGAAAGTTGAATTTGCTTTTCATACATCAGGTATTTAAGTTGATTACTTTACGTGAATAAAATAGTTACAAAAAGAAGTGCCCGATTCGAACGGGACCAGCTCCTTAGTTCAGGTGGTTGGAGCGCACATACCGGTTAGCTAAAACTCTGCCAAGGATTTTTTTGTATGAAAAGTGCACTACCGTGAAGCAATAGCAAGTGTCCGAATTGGTAGCTGTCCGGAATTCGCGAACAGTGGACGCAATCGTTCACTACAGGGGCGCGCTAAAATGTTGCTGATATTTTTTTCGCATTCTGGTGTAACCCTTTCGGATTTCCTGCGTAGCAGGCGCTTGTTTTTTGGGTGATCGGATTTTGCCGATGGCCATCTCCCGTCTGGGCTCACCTCACCCCCATCCACTATTGTACTGGCTGAACGTTCATCGAGCCCCTCTCCTTCAGAGTTCCTTCAGAGAAGGGGGAACGATTTGCGGGACTACTTTTTGCGGAGTATCCCAGGCCATCTGTGTGGCCGCGGGTGTTCGGTGAGCGGCGTAACGAGTTCGCACAACCTTTCCCTTCTCTGAAGGAGGGGGCATTCTGAATGTTTGGCGGCACGATGGAAGATGGGTGAGGCGAAGGAGTGTGCGATGCACTTGTCTCACCTCACGCACCGGGAGAGGCATCCCATTTACCCGATCGTTTTGCACTGTCAATGAGCACCTTGCCCGCCGACGTCATCAATCCTTTTTGGATCATATTGTCGGCTCTTTCACGATTAAGCTTGCTCCAGTTGCTTTTTTCTTTGCGCGGGCAAAACCGCAGGTACATGCTTTCCTCGTCGCGCTTCATTCCTTTGTTGTCGATCCAGCCGAAACAAACCGCTTCCTCCACCGCCTCATCGTAGGTGATGTTGGGTGTCTTGCTTTTCTTGTGAAAGATTACCAGGCAAACCGGTTCCGTTGAGGTATGATTCTTTTCAAGCCACTTTCGCCAGGCGCTCCTGTTTGCCGGATTGAATGTGCGGGTGCCGTTCACTTTTTCCATCACGAAGCGTTGTTTTTTAACAGTCAGGCGCAAATTAAGGTCTTTTTACCCGCTATCCAGTGACATTGTATATTTCAATGCCATTGACGCCAGGGTTTCCCAGGAGTTGCTTTCGTACCGGTCAACCAGGTACCAGCCTTTGAGTGGAGGTTTGAATTTGAACGGACTCAACGGCCGGGCGCCCGACAGCCCGAATTCTTCGGGATTAAATTCCGGTCCCAGCCGGAAGCCCATAGTTTCCTTGTAATAAAAGGCGAAGACTTTGTCTTTGTATTTAAGTCCCGGGGAACTCATCATCTTCCCCGGGATAACATCAGGATTAGCAGAAGTGATTGTGCTCGCCAGTGCCATGAATTGCGCTTCTGTGTCTTTCATAACGGGATGGGGGAGGAACTTTAACCTCCCGGTTTTAATTCATGGAGTGAAAAGCAACCCGGTTGCCCTCCGAATCCAGGAAGATGGCCATAAAGCCATTTTCGCCAATGGCGGTTTTGGGCATGACAACCTGTCCTCCTGCTTTTTCCACTTTCGAAAGCGGCTTAGCCAGATCGCTTCCTCCGTTCAGGTAAACCAGGGCACCTTCGGCGTTTGGCTTATTTCCATTTCCGTGAGTGACACACCCGCCTACTCCATTGTCTTTGGCAGGGAAGAAAGCCATTTTCATTTCCGGATGATTCATGGGCTGCAAGTCCTCACCCAGGACCTCATTGTAAAACTTCACGGCCCGCTCAAAGTTATTGGCGGGGAGCTCGAACCAGTTGATTGCATTTGCCATACAGTTAAAATTTTGGTTGAATGTAAATGATGACTAAAGATAGCCGGCCGTCAAGCCGGAGTCAGGCAAAAATGCGCAGAAATGTAGATTTCTATTGTGTAAATAATGTTTAAAATAGCCAATTTTAGCTTATTAATGCTACTTTACCGTAAGATTCTAATGGCTAAGGAAGATTCGTTGTTCTTGCTGATCCGGTCACTGTCGAAAAGTGAGAAGCGGTATTTCAAATTGTTTTGTACCCGGGAAGCCAGCGGGAATAATTACCTGAAGCTGTTTGATGCCATTGACCAGCAGGTCAACTATGATGAAGCTGTGATAAAGGCCGCATTCTCCGGGGAAAAATTTGTCAGGCAGATGCATGTGACCAAAAATTACCTGGCGAAACTTATCCTTAAAAGCTTACGGAATTTTCATACCGGCTTTTCCAAAGACGCGGAGCTTAAGGACGCGTTGCGCAATGTCGAATTACTTTATAATAAAGAGTTGGTGAACCACAGCCGGCGGGAACTGGCCAGGGCTGAAGCGATTGCCAGGTCGAACGAAATGGATACGGCGCTGGTTGAGATCAGCAACTGGAGGAGAAAGCTCGAGCAGGCTGCGCAGCCGCACAACTATGCCGCCTTCAGGGCAGTGGTTGAAGAACAGCGCAACGCCATAAAAAGACTGGAGAACACCAATGCGTACTGGCAACTTGCTATCGAGGTATCCGGGAATGTTTTTTCATCGGCAGGCGCGCCCCTGACAAACGCGAACTTACTCAATGATCCGGCAGGCGCGCATACCCTGGAAGCGAAAGTCATTCATTATAACATCACCTACCTCAGGCTATTGCAGCAGGACAAGCAGACGGAAGCCGAACAAAAACTTTTCGAACTGATCGGGTTGCTGGAAAGGCATCCGGACAGGCTGAGGGATGAACCGGGCTTATACGTTTCCTCCATCAACAACCTGCTGAGCTTTCTGGTCTTCACAAAGAAGTATTCAAGGGCTATTGAACTAATTCAGAAGGCAAAATCAGTTTATGATTCCTGGAGCATAACGTCAGAGAACCGAAGTCTGCTGCGACAGATCATCCGCACTTATAATATCGAACTTGAAATACACCGCGACCTGAAATCATATGACAGGCAGGCAAATTTCATAGAAAGCACAGAGTCCTTCGTCAACGCCAACACCCACAAGATGCCGCGGGAGTACCTGGTATCCTTCTGGTTTCAGCTGGCAACGATCCATTTTATGCGCAAAGACTTCAGGCGCTCACTCTACTGGATAAATCAACTGCTAAATGCTCGCTTTAAGGGGATCCGGAATGATCTTATTGTCCAGACGCAGCTCCTCAACCTGATCGTTCACCTGGAACAACAGAATCTTTTTGTGCTTCGGTATTTCGTGGACAGCACCCGGCGGTATATGAAAAAGGTAAAGGACATTCAGCCCTATGAAAACATCCTGCTGAAATTTTTCATCAGGATCGCAAAGGTACCCTTATTTGAGTATAAGGAGGCTTTTGTTGAATTGAAAGAGGCGCTGTTTCCTGAAAATCGGCCTTCCCTTATCCCGGATGACGCGCAGGGGTATATTGATTACTCCGCATGGATAAATGAGAAAGTAAGGAAGGGATTTCGCAAACCCCCCGCGTAATTGCCGCATTTGCCACCCTTCCGAATTACCGCTGTGATGTAGGTTTGTGAAAAAATCAGCCAGTATGAAAACCGTGATCTCCAAAGACGGCACCCGCATCGCCTATGATCAGACCGGAAACGGACCCGCCCTCATCCTCGTTGACGGCGCCTTTTGCAGCCGCACATTCGGACCCATGCCAAAGCTTGCTCCCCTTCTGGCGCCACACTTTACCGTCATCGCGTACGACCGGCGTGGTCGCGGCGATAGCGGAGATGCAGCGCCGTATGCTGTTGAACGCGAGGTGGAAGATCTGGAAGCGCTTATCAGCGCAGCAGGCGGATCGGCGTCCGTATTCGGGATGTCATCGGGCGCCGTGCTTACCCTCCGCGCGGCGGCCAGCGGACTCAAAATAAGCAAGATCGCACTTTATGAGCCGCCATTTGTGGTGAACCGGAAGAACGGACATCAGCCGCCTTCGGATCATACGGCTCACCTCACGGAGCTCATCGCGGTCGGCCGGAGGAGTGATGCTGTCAGGTACTACCTGGTAAAGGTGATGGGCATGCCCGCCCTGTTTTTCCATGTCATGCGGCTGATGCCGATGTGGCCAAAGATGAAAGCAATTGCCAGTTCACTTCCCTATGATTCCGCCATCATGGGCGACTTCGGTTTCCCCGCTGACCTCATATCTGCCGTGACCACTCCTGCGCTGGTGAGTGGCGGGGCGAAGAGTCCTGCCCTCCTTCGCGAAGCCGTGCAGGCCGTTGCAGAAACCCTCCCAAACGCGCAGCGCCGCGTGCTGGCCGGACAGACGCATAACGTGTCGGTAAAGGTACTTGCTCCGGTGTTGATTGAATTTTTTAAAGGGTGATGTAGTGAAGGCGTTGCAGAATTTGGCTGCTTATGAATGGAACAGTCTGTTTAGTGACTCCCTTGTTATCAGCTTTCCCTCAAGCTGCAGGTCTTTAGACTTCTGATAATTCCCGGTCGGCACGGTTTGATAACAAAGGAGTCTATTTCCTACGCTGTCAATAAATTCCGCCTGGTGTTATAATGAAGGAGATAAGCTCTTCTGGATGCATTGTCCAGGAATGATCTTCCGGTCAGGGTTTCAACCGAAGGTTGTCGTTCCAAAAAAGGTTCCAGCAGTATACTGATTCTGGC
>DATBVZ010000441.1:0-4711 GCA_036515095.1 Cyclobacteriaceae bacterium
AGCCCATTCCTCGCAAGTGATCTCTTTACTGCACACGACAGGTTTTACCGTACTCCAGCCGTCCATGGCATACTGAACCTGGTTGTTTGCAGCATTTATCTCAGCCCTGCAATAGCCCACACACCACCCAAATGAAGTACCATAGGAGATCCGGACTATTCTTGATTGCAGCGATTCGGCCGGGCCGTTGCAGGGAACAACACCATCGCGGGAGCAGCCGACGGACAGCAGCAGTACGGTAAGCAGGAAAATGGCAGCGGTAGAGCGGGTCATTTCAAGGCGTTAAGGTTATGTTTATTAGACACGCGGGTATTGCTCCGGGTTGTAACCAACTCAATTTTCAGTTATTCCGGTCGTCTCCCGTTGTCTGCTGTGGTATAAGGGGCCGTTTCCTATGGACATCGGGTAATGTGTCTCAACAATCTCTGAAGGCGCAGGGATCGCCTTCCAATTCGGTTTCAACAGTCAGGTGCTGAATGTTCATCGTGCTGAGTTTTTGACGAATTTCCTTTTTGAGGCGATTGGACTGTTCAAACGAAGTGGGTCTAATTGCTACGTGAACGGTCATGATGTTGTATTGTCCATCCATGCTCCAGGTGTGAAGGTCATGGACACCGGCCACACCCGGTACGGAACGTATGATTTTTTCAATCCCTTCTATGTCCACATTTTCAGGTATACGCTGCAGAATGATCCGGGTGGCCTGCCTGAGGCTCTTATATACATTGAAAAGAATATAGCCTGCGATGGCCACAGAAAGGATGGGATCCAGCACCGGTACGGAAACAAACATCATCACCATGCTGCCGATCAGCACGGCCACCCAGCCCAGCACATCCTCGAGGAAGTGCAGGGACACAACCCGCTCGCTGATGGAGGCTCCCCTGCGCAACCGGAGCATGGCAAACGTATTAACACCGACACCGAGGAGAGCCAGCACAAACATTCCCTGCGCATGCGCGGGTTCCGGATCAGCGATGCGTTTCAACGATTCCTCGAGTATGAACACCGATCCGATAATAAGGATCATCGCGTTCAGAATAGCCCCCAGCAGCGAAAAGCGTTTATAGCCGTACGAGTATGCTGCGTCGCGGGTTCCGGACGATTTTTTCTGAAAGTAATAAGCCAGACCGAGCGAAAGGCTGTCGCCGAAATCATGCAGGGCATCGGACATGATGGCCACGCTGTTGGTATAAAATCCGCCCACGAGTTCCAGTAAGGCAAATCCACTGTTTACCCAAAAGGCGAGGCTTATGTTCTGTCTGCCAGAATGGTGATTATGCGAATGATGATGGTTGTGCGCCATTCCCTGACAAACATATCACCCGAAGGACTGCAACAGGTTTGCAGGTGGGGAAAAGTTGGGGCTTATGCCCGCCCCAACTCATAGAGCGGGGCGTTGTAAAGCAATTTTTCAGCGATGGACTGGATTGTGGATGACGTCAGGCTATGAAGCTGTTCCAATAGTGAACTGATCTTTGCCAGCCCAATGAATTGCGCGATGAAAAACAGCAGGATCGGAATATCAAGGTTAACTGGTTGTGACAAGACATAGCGTAACCAGCAGTTAACGGCTTCCTGCGCGAGTGATCGGTTTTTGATAGTTGATGCGAGCATTTTCATAACACCTGGTATACAGAAAGAATGATGCCAAAAAGCAAAATCGGCCAATGGAGGCTGTTTTGGGCATTTTTTGGGGCATTTGTGGAACAGTTTGTGGAATGCACAGTGCTGATGATTCTAAATTTGGTATCGGCGAAACCGGCTCGCCTGCGGCGGGGTGCGCTTCACGGCTATGCAAACGGGAAGGCAAGGGTAAGGTTACTCTTCAGCAGCCATTTCGAATAAGGGCTTTCTCTTGACCGGTACACCGAGTTCAATTTCAATAACCTGCTCCAGGTGATCTTCCAGAAAACGGTTATACTCGTCGGCGACGGCATCGTAATGCCTGCGATTATTTTCTACGCGTTGGTCAATGAGGATAATTTCCTGCACCATATTGTGCAGCGTTTGATTTTGGGCGAACGACTCGTGAGACCTTGCCAGGCTGAGCAGTTCCGTTACGAGGGACGATGTAGTGAAGTCATACTCCTCCACCAGCGTGGCATCAGCGATCGACTCCTGCGTGATGGACAGACCGGACAATTTGTTCAACCGTTGTTCCAGGGCGATAAGCTCCTCCTGATCATGATTACCTGTGGTCATCATCTCATGCAATAATTTGTGCATGGATCTGAATTTCCGGGTATCGTCATTGACCAACAGGTTCCAGGCGTAGAGCAGGCTGTCCTGAAGCTGCAGGTAGCGATCGGTAAGCGAATCGGCGGATGTAAAGGTGGTTTCCGCCTGCGTGTTCTTGTCCCCTGAACAGGACGACAAAAACAGGGCTAATGCTGCGGCAGCAAGGGGCGCGAGCCTGGAAAAGGTTAGTTCAGGTAATGGAGTCCTCATTGGATCGGTTATAGTCAATACGAGGTATCGGCTCCGGGAGTTCGGTACCCGAGGGCAGGGTTTGTTACGGAAGTGGGGTTAATCTGTTTTTTGCGGGATTTCCGGCCCAAATTGAGCAAAAAAATCGTCGCTGTTTTTTTGTGTGTGAGATTTCGGCCATTTTTGAAAACCAACTTTGTAAATCTGTCGTTGATAATAAGCCTGGTTGAACATATGAAGTACTTGCATTTTCTGTGGGCGTTAGACATTCTTCACCGGTATTATCCCCATTTTCACAGTAATGAATTGCTGATTTTGGCGGATGATATCTGGAAGTGGCTGCACAATGAACTTCCTGCCGACAGCAGTACGCTGGCCTATTTGCAAAGTTGTTTTGATTCGCCGGCAGAGGCGTTGCGTTCGGTTTGGAAGGAAATCCAGTTAATTATTGGTCCGTTCAGACACATGAACTGATCGTTTTCTCCCAGGCCGGTTCGCCCACCGCTCAGGCGTTCTTTTTCAATCCATTCACCAGCATATCCGCAAGCTGAAGCCCCAGTTCCACCGGCTCAATGGTGCCTACCGGGTCATACCACATGGGCATCCAGTTCAGGGATGAAAACAATGTCATGACGGCAAGTTTCTTGTCGATTGTATCTTTGAATTCCCCGGATTTCATTCCGTGTTCGATGATCTTCTTGAAACGGTTGATGTAGTTTATTCGCAGCAAAAGGAAATCCCGCAAGTAAGGTTGGCTCAGGTGACGGTGCTCGTTCATGAATACTGCAGATGCCGTGAGGTCGCGGGCCATCACCTGGATATGGCCGATAATTCCCCGGCGCAGTTTTTCGCTGGCGGTTGCATCCTGCTGTTCTACTTCCACCAGGGACGCACGAAATTCCGTAGCCATATCAAAGCAGAGGGTTCGGAGAATTTCTTCCTTCGACTTGATATGGGAATACAGGCTGGCAGCTTCGATGCCCAGCATTTGTGCCAGATCACGCATTGAAGCAGCTGCGTAACCCTTCTCCCTGAAGAGTTCAGCCGCCTTTCGAATGACCTGTTCCTTTCTGGATAGGTTCGTTAATGCCTCCGACATATCTCCTTTTAATCTTCAAAAGTATGGAAAAATCCCGTATATGCTTGTACGCTCGTTAAGTTTGGCCTTAATTGGCGCGCTCCATAAGGTAACAAAAAATACTGAAATGAAGTTTTCTACCGTGCGAGAGTACTTTCAAACGCTTCACAACATCCTGTATGGTATTTTGCTGGCCCCGGTACTTCTCTTCGGTTATACTTACCTGCAGGCCGGTTATGGTGTTCAGCCGATGCCGACTCCTCACGCACGCGATTTTTTGTCCTACCTGATTGTGTTCTTATTTTTGGCCACCGTGACCGTGGCGGCGGGCGTGTATTCCCGGCGGATAAAGGCGATGACGGGCGTAGGGATTCCGGGACTGTTTGATCGTTTGGGAGCCTATGCGCGTGCAACGATCCTCCGGTTTTCCCTTACTGCGGCCGCCTGCTTCATGCTGATCGCCGGCCTGTTGCTCACCGGCAACCCGGTGCATGTGGGGCTATTTGTATTCAGCCTGATCCTGTTTTCTTTCTGGTGGCCATCACCCCACCGGGTGTGCAAGGAGCTTCGCCTGAAGAACGGGGAACGGGAGGCGGTGATGAGCAGGGGGGAGGGAGGCTCAGAACACAACACCAAAGCTGAAGGCGTTGAGTGAGGGACCCTTACCGGTGGTGAACAATTCATTCATATCGTAGTTGAAGAAAAGCTCGGTGGAGCGGTATCCCATCTGCAGTCGCATTCCATAACGGATATTCTCGAGGTAAAAGCTGTCGTGGTTTTTGTCTTTTTCGGTTTCGCCGTTTTCCTTATACTTCAATTTGGTATAGCTGCCTATGCGGTAGCCAACATAAGGGCCCAGGCCTATCCGGAAGGAGTGGGAGCCGTCCCAGAACCTGCTGTGCTTGCTGCTGTTGCTGAAGTCGAGAAGAGGAATCAGTGATGCATTGATATAGCATACCGTAAGCTTGCTTTTCTTGAAGTCTGCTTCCCGCACTTCGTCGGGGACAAAACGGATACCGGTGTCGTCCTTTTCTATGATGACGTTATCCTTCTGAAATTTGAAGTTATACCAGCTGACCCCCAGTCCCTATGCCACAAAGAAGTTTCGGCCTATCCGGGTACGTTGAACTGAATTTAAGCCGAGATACCACGAACCCCAGGGGCGAACGGCGTGGGCTGCGTCTTCGCTATCGGGAAACTTTC
>DATBVZ010000442.1:0-8071 GCA_036515095.1 Cyclobacteriaceae bacterium
TCAACCGCCGAACTCTACGGCCTGGAGGCCGCCAACATCGAGACGGAAAAAGTGCCCATATCGGTCGGACCGATAGCCAAGGTAAAGATCAAACGGGAAAAAAGTTGATCTGCGAGCGCCAGCCAGGGAAATAATAACAGCAATTACCTGCCCGACTCAAAAAAAATGCCCTTACACTGAACATCAGGACCCTAATTGCGTTAAATTTCCTCCCCAAAATCTTTCCCGTATTCTATTCCTTACGGCGGTAAATCGATGAGCACGTTCCAATGATTAAGAATTACCTGACCATTGCCCTCCGGTATATCATAAGGCATAAGGTATTTACATTTATCAATATTTCGGGATTGACCCTCGGCATTACGTGCAGCCTCCTGATCTTTCTGTTCATCCAGGATGAACTGCGCTACGACCGCTTCCACAAGGACGCCGGCCGGATCCACAGGCTCGCGATCAGCGGCATCCTTCAGGGTGAACGGCTTCATTCATCCGGCACGGGGTATTTTGTTGCGTCTGCGCTGGCTTCCGCCAACGCCGAGATTGAGTCTTTTTTGCGGCTGGCAAACTGGGGTACTTTCCCCATCCGCTATGAGGACAAATCGTTTACCGAGGAATACCTGCTCATTTCCGATCCCAACTTCTTCAGGTTTTTCGACTTCAGGCTGGTGATCGGACATCCAGACAGCGTGCTGAACGGACCACGCAAAATTGTGATTACCGAGTCTGCCGCAAGACGTTATTTCGGCTATACGGGCAGGCAGGATAAATCACCCATTGGCAAGACGCTGATGCTGGCACAGGGTTTTTTGGCCAAGATCTCGGGAATTGCAGAAGATCCGCCGTTGCAGTCGCATTTCCACTTCACACACATCCTTTCGCTCAGTTCGTGGGATGAACACAGCCAGAGTTGGCTGGATGCGTCGGTGCACAGCTACCTGAAATGCAAACCGGGAACGGACATGCCGGCACTGATGGCGAAACTTACCGCCATTTTCAACGGCCATGTTAATGACGAACTGAAAGCCATGGCAGAAATGGACATCACCGAATTCACGCGCGAAGGAAACCAGGTCAGCCTCCAGCTGCAACCGTTAACGGATATTCACCTTCATTCGGATCTCGATGACGAAATAGAAACCAACGGAGACATCCGCAACATATTTATTTTTGCCACCATCGCAATTTTTATCACCGTTCTTGCCTGCATAAATTTCATGAACCTGTTTACGGCGCGCTCATCCGGACGGTATAAAGAGATCGGCGTAAGGAAAGCGGCCGGCGCGCAAAGCATCCGGCTTGTTGGCCAATTTATGCTGGAGTCCTACCTCTACGTTGTTGCTGCCGTTCTGATTTCCCTGTTCCTGGTGCTGGTGCTTCTGAGCCCGTTTAATTATTTCTCCGGTAAACACCTTAGCCTGAGCAGTATGATCAATCCGGTTTTCATAACCGGAACGATCGTCTTCGTACTGCTTACCGGTTTGGTTGCCGGCAGCTATCCTTCCTTCTACCTGGCCCAATTCAGTCCTTCGGAAGCCTTGAAGGGAAAACTGCGCGCCAGCATAAGAAGTTATGGTATTCGCAACGTCCTCGTTATTTTTCAGTTTTTCATCTCCACCGGCCTCATTATCGCCACCGTGGTTGTCTATCATCAGCTCAATTATATCCGGCATGTCGATCTGGGTTTTGACAAATCCAACATCGTCAATCTGCTGCATACCAGGAACCTGGAGGATAACGCAGCGGCCTTTAAAGAAGAATTGCTTCAAGATCCCGACATCGTGGCCGCGAGCTATGCAAGCCGGTTGCCACCCAATGTCGACTGGCAGGCGTTGATCCGGCCTGAAGGAACCAACAAGGATTTCCTTGTCAATGTATATGAAGTGGATTACGACCACCTGGAAACAATGGGATATACCCTCGTCAAGGGTCGCTTCTTCTCGCGCGAATTACGTCAGGATTCAGTCGCGGTGATCCTCAATGAGACAGCAGCCCGAACATTGAATATTGAGGGCACGGAAAGCGTAGTCAGCTATAATGAAAACAACCAGCCGCGCATGCGGCACATTATCGGGATTGTCCGCGACTTCAACTTTCAGTCGCTGAAGGATCCGATCCGACCCATCGCATTCATGCTGGGCAGCGAGCCAAGTTGGGAGATGGCCATTCGCATCACACCGGGTAACGTGGAAAAGAAGATCGAGACGATCCGTACCATATTCAGCAAACACGCCGGCGGTGCTCCTTTTGAATACTCGCTGGTAGACGAAAACTTCAGAAATGAAAATAGCAGGGAACGAAAACTGGGTATTCTCTTCACCCTGCTTACCCTCATAGCTATTTTCATTGCGTGTTTCGGACTGCTCGGACTCGCCACGTTCACTGTAGAACAACGCACCAAAGAGATCGGGATCCGCAAGGTACTCGGGGCTACGGTGAGCCATATAATGACCCTGTTGAACAAGGACTTTATGAGGCTGGTTCTGATAGCGAATGTGCTGGCCTGGCCGGCGGCATGGTGGTTCATGAAACAATGGCTGAACCAATTCGCCTACCGGGTTTCCATAGAATGGTGGATCTTCCTCGTGGCCGGAATGCTTACCGTATTTATTGCGCTGCTCGCTGTGAGCCTCCAGGCCATCCGGTCAGCCACCGGTAACCCGGTAGACTCCCTGCGAAATGATTGATACGGAATGCAACCTTTGAAGCCTGAATTCAGTCTGTACAGATATAAACAACCCATAGCAAATGAAAAAAGTCCCGCTCCTGATGGTTGCCGCACTTATGGCCACCGTACTATACGGTCAGGAAATCAACACCGACCTCAAGCCCTTCCGCCGGGTAATCGCATCCCCGCGGGTAAATCTCGTCCTGACCAGGGGCGACCAGGAAAGCATCAGGCTGGTGTACCATCGCGTTTCTCCGGATAAGATCAATATCAAGCAGAATGGGAAGACCCTTCATATTTACCTGGAGAATGCGAAAATGGTTGAAAAAACCGACCGGACCGGTTATTCCTCAAGAACCAGCATTTATCCTCCCGATGTCACTATTACGGCCTACGTGACCTACAAGGCCCTGGAAGGACTGGAGATACGGGGGAATCAGGAACTCTCCTGCCTGGATCCCATAAGCGCGGAGCGGTTCGACTTGAAAGCCTACGGCGAAAACGAGATCACACTGGCATCCCTTAAGACCGGATATCTCCATACCCGGTTATACGGGGAAAACAACCTCATGATTAATGACGGAAAGGCTGAATTTCAAAAGTACAGCCTCTACGGGCAAAATGAAATTGACACAAGATCCCTAAAGAGTTATTCTGCCACCGCCAACCTCTTCGGCGAAAGTAAACTCCGGCTCTCAACAGATGATGAACTGAATGTGAATTCGTTTGGTGAGGGTCAGGTCATATACAACGGTGATGCTGAGGTAAACAAACGCCTTATCTTCGGAAATACGCGGATATCCAGGCTGGAGTAGCGAATCGACAGCTTGTCAACGGCGCCGTACTAACCTCATCTCACCGGCTGTGCACCATTCGTCGATGAAATGAGCCTTGATCGTATCTCCCTCCAACAGCCATTTGAATCCTGCGAGATAGTGTATCCTGGAATCATGTGAGCGAATATAAACCCGGTAACTCTTTGTAGGCGGCTCCCGCTGCGGGATGCTAAGCCGGAAAGTCAGTTCCGGCTTGCAGGTCCGTTCTTCAGGAACACGTACGAGGATAGTGCGGACACTTACGGAGTCCGGTATCAAAAGCTTGCGATAAGAAGGGTCGTTCGGATCAATCGACAATGCAAGTGATCCGTTTACGATGGCTACCGGGAATAATACGCCTCTGTAATGGGAATCGATGACGGTATTGTCGTCACCGAAAGTGATCACCGGCTGCATCACCTCCAGGAACCGGTGGCCATAGAAAAGGCTGTCCATTTCCAGCAATGAGTCAATGACGTTCCCACCCCGGTCGGGATTCATCACCAGCGTATCGCCTCGTTGCACATACCTTCCGGTGTCAACCCGGAGGTAGTAGCCGGCGTCAATCTCCAGGATGAACGTGTTGTCCTTTTGCAGGGTCAGCCTGCGACTTTCATCCTCCCCTTCCCACAAGTAGATCACTTCTTTCTTACTGCGACAGCCCGGAAGGGTCAGCAGCATAAGCATAAGGAGGAGAGGGAAGATCAACCTTAGCGATAAGCGCAGGTCAGGTAACCGGCCGGAAATTCTGCGTGACGGGTTCAAGGTTTTTTTGAAAAGCAAATTAAGGAAATTAGAGCAGGTTTTCCGATCTTAATCGCGTTATGACTATGAGAATTCATTTGGTATGGAAGCAACGAAAACAGGTATAACGGACAAAACTATCTTTGTGCTGAGCATTTGCGCGTTGCTTTACCTCAGCTTTCTTCACGTAAACTATTACTATTCTAAGTTTGAAAGTATTGCCCTGGGTGTTGTTCAGGAACTAATCACAATTCCAATTATTATGGGCCAATTAGTACTTTTATTCGTGGCGTGGAAACGCTTCAAACGCACTGCGTATTCAGTTAAAACGTATGCGTTTGCTTCATTCGTTGTTCTTACCGCCCTGAATTGTTATGTTTTTGTAATCTTTCTACTTGGGTGAATGAGAACCTCACGCGTAAGACAGGCCGTAGAAAATTGGCAGAAACACGGAAGTCCGCGCTGACGCTTCGTAGATCGGTACTGGTCATTCCGTCTCACGCCGGACATATCCGTACACAGGAGTGATCATTTTCGAACACCCCGAAAAGTAAAGCGGGCTGATTTGCGGGAATTTGCCTCCGGCGCGGTTTTTGGCGTGAAGAGGAGCAAACCAATTGCGCTATCGATCAGTCACCTGTAACAAAACCCCGTCCCTGCAAGTCTAATAAATAACCTTACCCGCTATGCTGCTGAATTATGTGAAAGTCGCCTTCCGCTCCGTGTTCCGCAACAGGCTCACGGCCCTCATCAACATCAGCGGGCTGAGCGTCGCCATGGTTTGCTGTCTGCTGATATACACCTACATAGCCGATGAGGTAGTTTACGACCGGTACCATGAAAACGCAGAGCGGGTATACAGGGTGACGCGTAATTTCCTTTCCCGTGATGGTACCGTGAATCTCCACCTCGGGCATCTTGCCCCACCTTTCGGGCCGCTGCTGAAGAATGATTTCCCGGACATTAAGGAAGTCGCGCGATCGCTCCAAACCAACCTGCTGTTTGGCATTGAAGAAAACGGCGAACGGAAAGTCAGCTTTGAAGAGCCAAATACATTCATTGCGGAGCCGGCTATCTTCCGCATATTCACCATTCCGGTCCTGGCAGGCCATCCGGAAGAGTCCCTCAGCCGTCCTTTTTGCGTGATGTTATCCGACGAGGCTGCACGAAAATATTTTGGCACCACCGATATTCTAGGCAGGCATTTGCGTGCAGACAATTCCATTGACCTGGAGATAACCGGCGTTTTCCAATCCTTTCCCGATCAATCGCACTGGCACCCGGACTTCCTCATTTCGTTCAGTACGCTCAACGATGACACCATTTATGGACGGGAACGCCTGGAAACAAACTGGGGCAACAATTCTTTTTCGACCTACATACTGGTGGATGAAGGATTTGACCCCGCGAAAACCGAAGCTGCATTTCCGGCATTCATCGACCGGCATATGGGGCCCTCAGAGGGGCCGGGAGCCCCGAAACCATCGACCTGGACGAACTTGTTTCTCCAACCACTGACTGACATCCATCTTCATTCCCACCTTGACTCGGAAATTGAAGGGAATGGAAATATCAACAATGTGTATATGATGGGCGCGATCGGTTTGTTCATCGTCCTGATCGCCTGTTTCAATTTTATCAATCTATCCACGGCAAGGGCAACCAAAAGAGCGAAAGAAGTGGGCCTGCGAAAGGTTGCCGGCGCCCATAAACATCAACTTGTTGTACAGTTTCTGAGCGAGTCCATATTGACTGCATTTCTGGCGCTGATAATAGCGTTTGGCTTAACCTGGCTTGCCCTCGGTTGGCTCAATGAATTTACCGGAAAGTCCCTTCACTTTAACCTCCTAACACATGCCTCTACTGCTATTCTTGTTGTTGTTGCTACTGTACTTATTGGAGCAGTAGCCGGAATCTATCCTGCCCTGGTGATCTCAGCCTTTAAGCCGGCTTTGATCCTGAAGGGCCAGGGTCTTTCCTCCGGAAAAGGTGGCATTCGAAAAATCCTGGTGGTAATGCAGTTTGCCATTTCCATTGTCCTCCTTATTGCCACGATGGTTACCATCCGGCAATTGAATTTTATGAATACCCGCGAATTGGGTTATGCCAAAGATCAGATCGTCACGTTGCGGTTTTATGGCGATGATCTGGGAACGGGCTATGATGCGTTCCGCAACGAACTGCTTCGAAACACGTCGATCAAAAATGCAACGCGCTCAAGCCGCATACCTACCGGACGCCTGCTGGATTCCCAGGGGGCTCAGGTCGAAGAGGGTGACACCCTGGTCCAAACGGATGTGGTCATTAAGAATGTGAGCATCGATCGTGATTTTCTGGATACCTATGGCATCCCTGTCGTCAGCGGCCGCAATTTCTCCAGAGAAATCCTGAGTGATGATTCATTGGCCTTTATGCTGAATGAGGCTGCTGTGAAAATGATCGGGTGGACCAATGAAGAGGCTGTAGGAAAAGCATTCCGATACGGGGACAGGAAAGGCGCCATCGTGGGGGTGGTAAGGGATTTTCATTTTGAATCGTTGCACGAGGCGATAGTGCCGCTGGTATTTACGCTGCGCCCCTCCTACGGACGAATATCGGTTGCCCTTGCTGGAAGCGAAATGCAGGCCGGACTTCAGCACCTGGAAAAGGTATGGAAGGAATTTCTTCCGCTCCGCCCGTTTGATTATCAGTTTCTCAGCGACACGTACCGGCAGCTGTACATAAGCGAGCAAAAGCAAAGCCAGTTGTTCATCATCTTTTCGGGTCTTGCCATCCTTATTGCATCCCTGGGACTGTTCGGGCTTGCAACGTTCAATACGCTGCAGCGCATAAAAGAAATTGGTATCCGGAAGGTCCTCGGCGCTTCGGTGGGTAGCATTCTGAGGTTGCTCACCCGCGAAATCATCCTGCTTATTCTGATTGCCAACCTCATCGCATGGCCGGTGGCCTGGTACCTGATGGACTCGTGGCTGAGCGGCTTTGCGTATCGCATTTCCATGAATCCGGGAATTTATTCCCTCGCGGGATTACTTGCTGTCGCGCTTGCGCTGATCACCGTCAGTACCCAGACGGTCCGCGCAGCGACCATGAACCCGGCAAGGACACTGAGAAATGAATAGGCCAACAAACCCGAACCACACCGGGCGAACCAAATACCCAGGAAATACATGCGGTACGTAATTGCCTTCTTCTTCCCCTGGCTGTCTCTCATGCTGCAGGGAAAGATTTTTTCGGGGGTCTTTTGCCTCATCCTCCAGATCACAATAATCGGATGGCTGCCTGCCGTTATCTGGGCCTTTGCTTCCCTGAACAACATGTATGCCGACCGACGGGCCGGAAGAATTATCAAGGCCATGAGGGGGGGATAGGGATATCACTCCGAACAGGGTGCGATCTGATGAAAGGGAGGGTGGATGCAGGGGTGCCCATCATAATTTACCTGACCAATACAACCTTGCCATAACCGCCGCGAAAATAAGAGGCATTCAAGGGTACCTTGACGGGGATTTCACTGCCGTCGCGCCGCAGGACGATCCGGTAGGGATAAACCCCTCCCGGCAGATACGCACCCGAGTCGCTCATCCCGTCCCAGATAATCTCATTTGTTCCTACGAACATATCGTCTGAGCGATGGATCTCACGTACCAGCCGCCCGACCATGTTGTAGATCCGGATTCCGAAATAATCAGCAGGTTCGTGTCCGGAAATAACTACGGTAAAGAGCATGCTGGAGGGCGAAGGATTTGGATAGGGTGCAAGGAGCACAACTGATGATTCGTAGCTGACCAGGAAGGTGATCGTATAAGCGTCGGTCCCTGGCATGTTTCCCGCTGCGTCTCCGGCTTCA
>DATBVZ010000443.1:0-3342 GCA_036515095.1 Cyclobacteriaceae bacterium
CGCCCATTCCGGGATCTGAAGTCGCGATAGTGGTCAGCAGCCGCTATTCTCAAACGCGTATTGCCGGGGAGATAATTCTCTCCATCACTTTCAATTCAAATGTCCCGGCAGGAACCACCTTTTCCGTTTCTGCCCCCGGATTCAAACCATTCAATTTCCCAAGTCAGGCAGCATCAGGCAACCCAATCGTAAGTGCACCTGTAACTTCGGATTTCAACACTGATTTCGACGTTTCAATTGTCATTCCCGGAGGTGTTTACACCACCGGTGCGGCGATGACATTGCAAACCAAACAGGTAGTAACCCCATCTGGCTCATCCATAGGAAAGGAAATCCCGATTACCAGACTGGTAGTAAGTTTGGGGTAGAGCGTTGTAAGGATGTTTCAACGGCACGTTTTAATTGTTTAGAAACTGGATAAAGAACAGGAGAAAATATGAGTACCTGGAATGGAATGCTTGTGAGGGTTAATCAAAGCGATGACGGCACAGAACCGAGATCGGTTACGAGTAATTCGCCGGATATCGAGTGCAACGGTGGCGGCCCGATGTCGCAAGCGGAACTGGATAATTTTGTTTCGACTGCAGGATATGCGCAACAGACGGCCAACACCGTTTACCTGAATCAGCCAAATTATCTTTATGTACGGGGGAAAAATATTTCCCAGGCATCAATAAACGGCTTTTTTCAGCTTTACTGGGCGCCGAGCAGCCTTATTTTAAGTCCTTCTCTTTGGTCCCAGAATTTTCTTCAATCTTCCGCAAGAAAAAGTATTGCGTTCAGCGCAACTGCCGGGCAAATAGTTGGCACGACCAGCGATGCTTTTTACTGGAATCCGCAGAACCCTCCGACGGGAACCCATTACTGCCTTATGGCACAGGCTTCCTCATCGTCGGATCCATCGGTGGGCATTCCCGCTGAAAATTGGACCGACGGAGCCGCCATGGCCGACTGGTTTGCGAACAACGGGAACTGGGGCTGGAAAAATACGGTGGATGTTCCTGGAACTTCTTCGGACTGGGTTTCAACCCACAACCTCACCATACCGGGCAAACCCGGCACGTGGGCTTTGTACCATATATATTTCGATTGCACAGACGTAAGCACCAGCTGGAATTTCCAGTTCTCCAGCGCCACCGTAATTCCGGGAGTCCCCCCTAAGCCGAATGGTTCCAACACGGTTGCGATCCCCAGCCAGAAGCCCGGTGAAGCGTATGCAGGGGTAGGAGCGAGCTGGTATCTGCCCGCCGGTTTCACCACTGTCATACAGGCCAACGTATGGTTTAACGGCGTCTCGCAGCCATCCAAAAACACAAATATTGTTTTCAGATGCAACCAGGTAACACAAGACAAAACTCTCTCTATTTACAAGACCGGAAAACCGATCTCGAAAAATGTGTTGAGGGATCACCCGAAAATAGTGGACGACATGCCAATTGGGGTCGAGGTAACTGTTGGAACTGTGAATTTCCAATTTCCGGGAAACCTGTCAAATAAACTGCTGACGGACGGCACAGCTGCGCCCGTTCAAAAAGGTACGTTCTCGCAGTTGGGTTCGGCTTTCACATCCAACGCTGTCAGCAGTTTCGAGGTTGGCGGAGCCAAGTTAACCACCTCCGGATCTTTGTCCTCTGGGGGGCAGGTCAGTACCGTTAACGACCCATCAGGTGCCTACCCGGTAATTACCCTTCGCACCACCAACAAACCAGTCAGCGATGCCAACCTTCAGGTCTCATCGGTGTATGGACAGACGGTTCCGGTTGACACTCTCGAGTTGAAGGTTGTATTCAGTCCAGGCTTTCCGGCAGGTATACAGTTTGCCATGTCTTCCTCCAACTTCCCTCCGTTTGCAATGGGCAAGCAGCCTGCCACCGGAATCCCAAATGTTAGCGCGCCGGCCACCACTGCGTTTAGCACCGATCTCGGACTCTCGTTATGGGTCCCCGAAGGAACCAACACAAGCGGTGCCTCCGTAACCATACAGACCTTTGAGGTTAAGTCGAGCGGCAGTATCGGCAAGGAGATACCCATTGCCAAAATGGTAATTAACTTGCCGTAGTTCAGCTGGTTTTCACGCACCACTGGCTAGTATCTTGCCAGTGGTGTCCTGTTTTCAAGTGTTGCTAGCAGAGCAAGAAGCGCTTCAGCGCATTGCAGATGGATGAGGCAAGTTCTTCCTGATGCGCAATGATGAAAGAAACATTTCGATTAAACCGTTCCGACCATACAACTCGGCCTGTTGATGCATCGATCAAACGGATTGATGCTCTAATGAGTTCTGTATCAATTTGGATGCTTCCCTCAAGCTGGTGATTTGCGGCAGTGCTGGGAGCATTACTCTTGACGCTCCCTTCGGCATCCTTGCTGTTAGGCATATAGTACGAATGCGCCATCACCAGTTCCCCAAATGTTTTAAATAGCTGATGCGAGAGTTCGACATACACACCTTGTGTGAAATGCTCACCATTCCCTTGATGGGAAATACATTTGAATGGGTGGATTGAGAATGTGGGAGCATGCTTGAAACTCTTATTCACATTATTCGTGCGCCGTATGACCGGCATATAGCCACCTGTCGGGATAGAAATCTCGATGTCTGAGTCCGCGCCAAGAGTCGAATAATATGCTTTAAGTTTTCCTCGCAAGCGTCCTACCTGAACTCGAACAATAGGGTCTTCACTCGTGCTGTAAACAGGAGCATTCCGATCAAAGACCGCAATGCCAATTGCACTTTCTCTTGTATCAAGAACTGCGCCAGAGATTGCTTTCTCGACAAGGAAGTGCAGCAAACGGCTCATACGTGGCGAATTCTTAAATAGATCACTGGCCAAGATCAGTTGGCAGGCGGCTTGAACCTCGGCGGCTGGAATTGGATCTGCATTACCCCCCTCACGTTTTAACACGCCCATAAGTTCGCTATATACCACTGCCATTAGACTTGATCTTCCCTTGAATCCCGCCCCGATCATTCACTCGAATGGTGGGCTGCACGATTTTAGGTCTTTGAGAATGTGCCCCGCTTTACCAGGCACGCGCGAACTGAAGACGCGCCTGCTTTTTTAGCAAAGAACACAAGTGTTAGATACCTGTCTATCTCGACAGGTATCTTTTTCAAAAAAAAGAAAGGATGTGTGTTAACGGGTTAAATCTACGGCCTGTGCGCGTTGAATCTTGACCAAGTGGCGTAGCAGATTCTTAACCAGGGAATCTCTTGAATGCTTGAGTGATATGGATCATTGTTCGAACCGGTTTTGATTGGCAAGGGTTTCAACTGTGTCGCGCATCCTTGTCGCAAACCTTACAACCCTTTATCCCCGTCTTGTTCCACACACGCGAGTTGAG
>DATBVZ010000444.1:0-2794 GCA_036515095.1 Cyclobacteriaceae bacterium
AAGAGTTGCCGGATCCACAAGGGTAACATCCCCCGGATAGCTTCCGGCCTTGAACTGCCACCACTTCACGGATACCGTATCGCCATCCGGATCGGAGACGACCCCTGTGAGCCGCACCTTTTGTCCCGCGCCGGCCGTAACGTTGAGCGGCCCTTCGATGCGTACTTTGGGTTCATGATTGGCATCCTCATACCGAGATGTCACGGACCACTTGAGACGGGCGGCGAAGTCGCGCTGGGCGGCCGGCCAGAAGTTTGGAAAAGGCGGACCGGTCTCTGTTTGCGCCGGATCAGGGAAACCCATACCCACGCCGGGAGTAACCTGCTTGCCGCCCCATCCGCCGTATGAGCCTTCTTCATAAGCGCGCAATCCATTGTCCAGCATGTTCATGAAAGTGGGATTGTCTCCTTCACCCAGCCAGGAACCTTTTTCCTGAACGGGCATCCATACCACGTATCCCATTTTCTTCAGTTCCTCATTTGTATAGCCGGACAATCCGAAGTAGTCGAAGATATCGCCTTTGACCATTTGCCTGCCGTCACCCCATACCCGGTAATAAGCCCCCAGTGGCCCGCGACTGGAGACATTCTCGCTCATCCAGGACGGGGTCATGTAAACAGCATTCTCCGGCGTCGCTCTCAACTGAGCGCCATAACTATAATTTGGTCCCCGCCCCATTTGCCGGTAGTCAATTTCCGGCCAACTGGGTTTGATGTATTTCGCGTACGTATCATCCTGGTCTCCCGATGGAAGCAGAATAACCTTGCTCAAAACCTTTGCACGGATGCCTTGCCACTCCGGCGTGCCCTCATATTGATCCTGGATGGATTTAAGCGCCCGTGCAATGGTGCTCTGTCCGCCCCATGCGGTGATATACAATGTTTCCGGGTCGTCGTCGAGCATCAGAGACTTGATCAAATCCGATCCGGGCGTATTCTTGGAGAAGTCGCCGTCAAACTCGACGTTCCCAAACCGTATCTTCGACTTCAACTCTGCAGGAGCCGGGTAATCCGGGTTATGGATCTTGAGATTCGGATAAACTTTCTCATAGATCCCGACAATATCGTCGATGAAGCGTTCATCTTTAGCCCAGCGATAAGACTCGCACGGGCATAAATTTAACCCGAAGCGTGTGTATTCCCGCCCGGGAACTGACAACTTCTTTCCCGTACCGTCACCTGTCCAATGGAACTGGCTACTGGCGTAGATCAGTCCTTCTACCTTGTAGTCGGTGCTATAGAGTAAAAAGCGGATAAGCGAATTCGAATCATCAAGTTCAGGGTCCGCGGTGATGATGATACGGAGTTTGGTCTGCGCCAGCGATGGATCTGCGCTTGTGTACAGAATCAATCCGATAAAAATCATCCTCAACGCGTGGATGTGCAAGCGCTGTGACCTTTGCTCCTTTTTCCTCATGGTGTAGGTATTCAATGTAAGCAATTTACAAATCAACATACATTGTGCATGCCGCACTTTCCTCCGGCTTCCAACTCCTCCCCAAAGAGTGTCGCACGCCAAAAAACATTCTATGGAGATTGGAAAAGCCCGAAGCCTGACTTTGCCGGCTGGCAGGCCTCAGCAATTTAACATAACGTGCGGGACATTATATAACTCGTGGAAGTTTTAGATTCCTATGAAGTGTCGGTAGCCCACGACAGGCATTTCATAGACGGACCGTAATCGTTCCAGTTGCGCCCCGCACAACCAAACCATATACCTGGATGTCTTTGGCTACCTGATTTGTGGCAAATAACCAATCGGGTCTACAGCCTCACCATTCTTAAGAAGCTCAAAATGCAGATGATCTTTGCTGGACAACCCGGTGTGACCTACCAGTCCGATCACCTGCCCCTTCTGTACTTTGTCGCCTACTTTCACATTCATAGACTTCAAATGTGAATATGAAGTTGAGTACCTGTCATCGTGTCGGACTACAATTATGTTTCCCCAGGCATGAGCCAACTGTGCCCTTATTACCACTCCATCTTCCGTAGAAACTACCGGAACGCCTTCTTCCGCAACTAAATCAATTCCCGTATGCAATCGCATAACACCCAAAACAGGATGTAGCCTTTCTCCATACCCGCTCGCCAGCAGGAAATCATACTTTCTATCAATCGGCAAGCACAATGATATTTGCTCTTCAATGGAATACCCCTCTATGACTCGAAAATCCTTCCGTGGCGAAAAAGCCATGAGAAGGCAAATGATAATGGGCAACACAACAGTGTACGTAACCAGCCCATAGACTGACGTTCTTTTTTTTGTCAACATAGTGATTCGGCTTTTAATGGACCTGAAATAAAATTCGCTAACCAGAGGAGAGGGAATTGTGAGTTCAATTTGTCGCCTGATACTCGTCAAGTATTCGCCAAGGTTAATTCCGCCCATTATTGTCGACCGGTCAGCCAGATATTCATGCTGCTGTTTTAAGGAACGCTTGTATACAATCATCACCGGGTTAAACCAAAGAATGATTGACCCGAATTCCATGATCAATAAATCCATCCAGTGAAATTGGCGAACATGAGCCGCCTCATGCTCTAAAATTCCCGAATCATCATCAATGGCCTTTGGTAAAAATACATAGCGTAAGAAAGAAAATGGAACAGATGCATTCGTTTTAACAACCCTCAGGTTTCGGTACGCTACAATTTTTCCCCGGTATTTGAGTTTCAAAATGCCTGCGATTGAAAAAGTCAACAGGATCAGTCGAACAGCATTCCAGCAAAGTAAAAAATAATGAGAAGATTGGCTATGTATGACCAATCGGCAGGCTCGGTTGCCAGGGAAG
>DATBVZ010000445.1:0-5818 GCA_036515095.1 Cyclobacteriaceae bacterium
TCAGCATTGTGAGAAAACGGTAGGCCTTCGACAAGCTCAGGCACCGACGGTGGTTGAGCCTGTCGAAACCACCGCGATCCCCTCAACACATCAACCTGCCTACTTTGTCGAAGACCAGTGCGTGGCAGGCTCTTCAACTGAGCGTAACGTTTCCATTCACTCATTCACTCATTCCTCTCCCGCCCTTCCCCAAAGAAAAAGCCCCTCGCGTCGGCGCCATCATAGAAGTCAATTTGCTTTCCGATCACATAAAGCGCGTGACGTTTGTCGATGTAAACGGTGATGCCACTGATGGTATATGCAATGTCGAATTCCTTTTTATGGTCAAATCCCACAACAAGCTTTGCGCCGCAGCCACCGCCCCGAATACCGACACGAAGGCCGTAATCATGCGGAATGTTTTTGGTCTCCATGATCTTTTTGATCTCCTCCGCTGCGCGTTGTGATATGCTTACAGGCTCAACATTCTCTATCATCGCAAAAAAATCAGGGTTGGTGGCACAAAATTATTTAAATTTCAAACAGAATTGCTATTTATTATTCTATGGATGCCCTGATTGAATTCATAAAGATACTTGTTCCGGCTTCCCTTGTGCTCTATGCAGCCTACCTTCTGGTTCGCTCTTTCCTTCAACGTGAAGTTGAGTTGAGGAGACTGAAGGTCAGGGGAAGAAGCATTGAAACGGTCTTACCGAACCGCCTGCAGGCGTATGAACGTATGACATTGTACCTGGAGCGTATGGCACCCCAGAATCTGCTGGTACGCCTGAATACATCGTCCATGCCGGCCCGCGAGTTTCACCAGCTCCTGCTGAACGAGATACGAAACGAATACAATCACAATGTGTCGCAACAGGTTTATATGAGTGAACGTGTCTGGGAATTGGTCAAAAGCGCAAAGGAAGACCTGATTGTAACCATCAACGACGCCGCGTCATCCATGACCGGCGAATCGACCAGCATCGACCTGTCGCGAAAAATATTTGAAAGGATGCTCAGCAAGGACGCTGACCCGATCGGACATGCGATTTCAGAACTGAAAAGGGAAATTCAACAGGTATTTTGAACTATAAGACGACCTTCATTCGTTATAAACGGTCAGCATTAAAAAGGTCAAGATGAGGAAGAATATTTTCTTTGAAAATGCCTTCAATAAGGCCACATCCATAGCAGGAAGGAAAGGACGCCTGCTGCAGTTGGTATCGCAGGCGTTTCAAAAGGCAAGGGGAGTCGATTGGAAAACCACCAACGCGCAGGCGGCGAAATCCAGGATCATGGCGTTCGGTCGCCTGTGTAAAGCGTATGCCCTGGGCGAATATCGCGATATCCCCTGGAAGACCATGCTGCTGGTTGTTGCCGCAGTTCTGTACTTTGTCAATCCGTTGGATTTTCTGCCGGATATCATTCCCATTACCGGCCTGACGGACGATTTCGCCATCCTTCTTTGGGTGTACGGCACCATTCGGCAGGAAATCGAAAAATTTCTTGAGTGGGAGCGCGGCAGAATTCCCGTAAAATGAAGACCGCACTTGTCGCAGGCGCGAGCGGCCTCGTAGGTTCACAACTTGTCACAACATTGCTGGAAGATCAACGCTACGAAACGGTCAAAGCCGTTTCACGCAAGCCGCTGAAGAGGATCCACGCGCGACTTGAAAATGTAGTCGTTGATTTTGATTCACTGGCACGAAATCCGGAAATACTAAGAGCTGATGACATTTTTTGCTGCCTGGGTACCACCATGAAGACCGCAGGGTCAAAAGCCGCATTTGAAAAAGTAGACTTCTATTATCCGCTGGAACTGGCAAAAATCGGTAAGTCCCTCGGGGCGCAGCAATACCTGCTGGTTTCAGCCCTGGGCGCTAATCCCAACTCTTCGATCTACTACAACCGGGTGAAAGGAAAGGTTGAGGCTGCCATTTCAGAAGTTGGATACGATACGGTGCACTTGTTCAGACCGTCACTGCTGGTGGGACCACGTGAAGCGTACCGGTCGGGCGAGGCAGCCGCCAAATGGTTCTTCAGAACATTTGGGTTTCTTGTTCCAACCAGGTACAAGGCCATCGCATCCATCAAAGTTGCGCGGGCGATGGCGTACTATGCGCGATCAGGAGAAAAGGGGATCCATATTCACGAATCGGTAGCCCTGCAAAAATTTTAGTATTACAAACCGGTCCTCCTTACCTATGATTGCTGTGATACAGCGGGTTGTGCGCGCTTCAGTAACGATCGATAACAAGATCAGGGCATCCATTGATAAAGGCCTTCTGGTGCTCGCAGGCATAGAAGATGCCGACAGAAAGGAAGACATCGACTGGCTTTCTCCAAAAATTGCCAACCTTCGGATCTTTAACGATGATAACGGCGTAATGAACCGGAGTGTAAAGGACGTTGGCGGCGATATCCTCGTTGTCAGCCAATTCACTCTTCACGCCAGTACAAAAAAGGGCAACCGGCCATCGTATCTGAAAGCTTCAAAGCCTGAGGTTGCCATTCCGGTCTATGAGAAATTTGTGAGCGCCCTCTCCGCGGCACTGGGGAAAGCGGTTCAGACCGGTGAGTTTGGCGCAGACATGAAAGTAGAACTGATCAATGACGGGCCGGTTACGATCATCATCGATTCGCGCCTAAAGGCATGAACATACAACTGTTACAGGGAGACATAACAAAGCTGGAAGTCGACGCTATCGTCAATGCGGCGAACAGCAACCTGATGGGCGGCGGCGGTGTTGACGGCGCCATTCACCGTGCCGGCGGACCCACGATATTGGAGGAATGCCGGGCCATCCGACAGCGGCAGGGGGGATGCCCTCCCGGACAGGCGGTCATCACGGGAGCCGGCAATATGAAAGCGCGTTATGTTATCCATACCGCGGGGCCGGTATGGCAGGGTGGCACCGCTAATGAGGACGCGATTCTGGCGATGGCCTACAAGAACAGCTTGCTGCTGGCAAGCGTGCATCATGTGCGTTCTATAGCATTTCCGAATATCAGCACAGGGATTTACGGGTTTCCGCGGGAGCGCGCGGCTAAAATCGCCTTGCAGGAGGTACGACTTTTTGCCCCTTCGGGGCATCTTATACCTGATGCGATCATTTTCTGCTGTTTTGATCGGGAAAACTATACACTGTACCAGAGGCTGCTGGGTCAGGAATGAGAGGCAGCTTGTGCTGATCCTGGCATTTATCCTTGCCCAGGCTCCTGTGAACGAAATTCTTGCGCAATCACCCGTGAAGATTAGGGGTACTGTGGTGAGCCGCCAGACCGGGGAGCCAGTCCCGTTCGTACATGTTTACACTAAATCATACCGGCACGGCACTACTACCGACGCGGAGGGTAACTTCATGCTTGTTGTTGAACCAACGGATACGCTGGCATTCTCCTCCGTCGGATATGAGCTTTTCCATCTTCATCAGACTCCCGGCGATGCGCGGAGCTCCTATGAGGTGCATGTGGAACTTATGCCGAAGATCTATCAATTGGACCCGGTGAATGTTACTGCATATCCCAGTATCGAACAATTCAAGCACGACGTGCTCAAGCTGGAGATAACGGAAGAAAAGTACGTCGACCTGATGATCCCCAGAGGGTATGCGTTGCCACCCGAGGGCCCGGGGGATGTGAACCTGAATCCTTCCATTACGTTCGGTGGCCCCGCCACCGCCCTGTATAACGCATTCAGCCGCGAAGGAAAGGAAAGACGTAAACTGAAGGCCTTCCGCGGGAAACTGAAGGATTACAGAGAGATGGATGCGAAGTACAACCTGGAGGTCGTAAAGCAGGTTACCGATCTTGATGATGAAGCCGCAAAACGTTTTATGGAATGGTGTAAATTTGAGGAGGACTTCATTCTTAAGTCGAGCGCTTATGACCTGGCTGTTGCCATGCTGAAGTGCCTGGATGATTTCGCCAAAGCAGACACCCTTCGATGAAACAGAATTTATGGTTGTTATTTCTGCCCCTTTTATTTGCCAACCCGGCAACGGCGCAATATGAGTATGGGTTGAAGCCGGTGGAGGTGGCCGCTTATCGTGAGCAGGTAAAACAGGATCAGAGGAAAGAGCTGATTGACCTGGAAAAATTTATCCCGGATGTCGTGTTGGATATTCGCTATGCTACGACGAATAATTTCACAGGTGAAAAGATCTACAACCTGCCCAAAGCCTATGCCCGCCGGCCGGTAGCAGTTTCCCTGAAGAAAGCGCAGGAGGAATTCCGCAAACACGGCTACGGTATCAAAGTCTTTGACGCTTACCGGCCCTACGCAGCCACCGTAAAATTTTATGAAGTATATCCCGACACCACGTTTGTCGCATCGCCGTATCGCGGATCGCGCCATAACCGCGGTTGCGCTATCGACATGACCCTGATTGATCTGAGAACAGGTGAAGAATTAAAGATGCCGACAGGATACGATGCCTTTGTGCGCGAAGCGCGGCCCACCTATCCGGTGAACGATGCGGTGGTGAGAAAGAACCGGGCCCTGCTTATCACGGTAATGGATAAATACGGATTCCGGGTAAACGCTTCCGAGTGGTGGCACTTTGATTTTCGCGGTTACCAGACCTATGAAGTCCTTGACATCGCCTTCGAAGAACTTAATCCCTGATCCTTCAACTCAGCCTCTTTTACGCTTCAACCCTTCCTTGCCCGCCGGAGCTCGCCGCAGGTTTATTCTAAGGTCAATTGACCCAACGCTACTTATTCTACACAGGTTACGATGAGCGAAGGCGGGAACCATTAAACCTCGTCCATTTGGTGTGCGTCAAAATTCTTGATACATTTCAATGCACTGTCAACCCTTCCTCTATGACCCTTCACGACGCTCAGCAACAGGTAGATGCATGGATAAGAACCACGGGAGTGCGGTATTTCAACGAGCTCACAAATACCGCCATCCTCGCCGAAGAGGTGGGCGAAGTTGCCCGGATCATGGCACGCCGTTATGGCGAGCAGTCAGAGAAACCCACCGACCGCGACCTCGACCTTGGTGATGAACTGGCAGACGTGCTCTGGGTACTCATTTGCCTGGCCAACCAGACCGGCATCGATCTCACCGAAGCATTCAGAAGGAACCTGGCGAAGAAGACAACCCGGGACGGGGACAGGCACAGGGAGAATCCGAAGTTGCGTGATTAGGGAAGGGAGTGTTGCCTACTGCCAATTGCCTGCTTCCCCTACCCGCTCACCATCTGGCTTCACGAAACCCGTTTCTCTCTTCAACCCTTCAACGCTTCAATCCTTCAATTCTTACTTCCTGTGTGCATTTGGTGTGCGCCAAAATTCTTGATACATTTCAACTTACTGTCAACCTAACCACATTCCCAGATAGATGGCACAGCAAGGACGCTTTCTTGCCCTCGACGTATTCCGGGGCATGACGATTTGTTTCATGATCATCGTCAACTCACCCGGCAGCTGGAGTTATATTTATGCTCCGCTCGAACATGCGCCGTGGCATGGCTTTACACCGACCGACCTGGTATTCCCTTCCTTTCTTTTTGCAGTGGGCAACGCGATGGCCTTTGTGATGGAGAAGTACGCGTCGCAGGGTAGTGGCGTGTTCTGGCGGAAGACGTTGAAGCGGTCATTCCTGATCTTTTTTATCGGATTCATGATGTATTGGTTTCCGTTTGTGGAAAAGGTGGATGGTTCCTGGGTAATGAGTCCGTTATCAGAGACACGGATACCCGGTGTATTGCAGCGTATCGCCCTGTGTTACCTGTGTGCCAGCATAGTGTTGTATTATGGATCGAAGCAGATTGTCTATGCGTTCAGTGTGCTTGCGCTGGTGGGCTACTGGATACTGATGTATGCTTAC
>DATBVZ010000446.1:0-5423 GCA_036515095.1 Cyclobacteriaceae bacterium
GGCTGGTATCAACTCTTCCAATTCGCCCGGATAATATCGCTTCATATATTGATTTTGTCGATCAAATCGAATGCCACGCTAAAAATTGACTTCTGGCCTTGAAAGTGTCGCTTTTGAAGGAGCACGATGTTCGCCTGCGATCAATTTTGTTCGTTGCCGGGCGGGGAGCCAGATCGATTTTGTGCCGTTTTGATCAATAAAAAAATCGATCCCAGCTTTATGCTGTCAGCCGCAAAGCAACTCCAGCTTGTTCAAGCGGTGCGTATTCCATAGGATTTTCCTGATAGGACTTCAGAATTGATCCTGTAATTACTCTCTTTTGAACAGGCCTCTGGCTCCTTTCAGCAGATCAAGTCCTTTCTCCAGCAAGCCACTGTCCGGCTCCTGAGTGTAGCTTGACAGGGTGTCGATGGATTCTATTTCCGGGTAAATAAAAATAAGACTGCTGCCTTGAAAGATCTTTACCATTTTCCTCGGCAGTATATCAAGAAATGGCGTATAGGAAAGGCTTCCTTTTCGGGACGAGACAAGGACAATGAAATCATTTGGATGAATATCCTTCCTCAACCTCAATAGATCACTGATATCGTTGCATTCATTAAACTCAAGGGGAGCTGTCTTCTTCTGTTTCCTAACGCGTGTTTCAATCTCAACAAAGGTCTCATGCGTTGAATGAACATATGTTTTTAAACTCAGTCGTGTAGCGATTCTCAACACTTCTTCAATCCATTTATAAAACCCGTGTTCCCTTTCCACCAGGTGCGGGCAAAGCAAGCGCAGCGCCCTATGTACGTTAAGTGGTAGCATAAACCGGGTGATAAAAACCGTCTGATACGTCTGGTTAACAACACTGTCAAACGTTTTCCCAAAAATGATATCTGCCAGTTTGCTTTTTGCAGGCCATCCCATGACTATATCTGTTACAAACGTTTCCCGTGCCACCCGCTTGATTCCATTGGTTATATTTTGATCAATGGTGGCCGTAATTTCAATTTTCTGGTCAGCGGCGGCGGCATGCGTTATGGCTTTTTCCAGCATTTTTCTCGCCTGCAGAATCTTGCCCTGCGCTTTATCATCATCTTCTACAATTGTCAGCCCAACAATAGGTGCATTATTTTTCGTGTCCTTAATAGTTATAGCAAAATCAATGAGCCTTTCCATGGTCACGGGGTTTGATATCGGTACCAGTATACGTTGCCCGGTATCAGCACCTTGTTCAGATTCCTCCGTATCAAGTTGTAGCACGATTTTTTTACCGGCATCCTCCGTGACGAACGAGGCCACCAGGCACGTGACCAGGATAAGAATGATTGTCCCATTCAGGATGTTTTCATCAATGATGCCCAGGTTAAATCCGACCAGGATTACCGCCAGCGTAGCGGCTGCGTGTGCACTGCTTAGCCCAAAGATCAGCTTGCGCTGGACGCTTGTGTAGTTGAAGATGATGGCAGTCAACCGCGCGGCCAACCATTTTCCGGTAAGGGCAACCGTGGTTAAGGCCGCTGCAACTACAAGCGCTTGTGGTCCATTGGTAAGGACCCGTATATCAATAAGCATTCCCACGCTGATCAGAAAGAAGGGAATGAAAAGTGAGTTTCCGACAAACTCAATCCTGTTCATTAGGGACGACGTATGAGGTATGAGTCTGTTAAGGGTTAGTCCCGCCGCAAATGCCCCAATGATAGGTTCCAGCCCTGAAAGTTCTGCGATAAAAGCACACAGAAATACCATGGACAAAACAAAAATAAAGTGGGCATTCTTTTCGTCTTCAAGACGCTTAAAGAACCAGGCTGCTATCCACGGAATGATAAAGACTACAATGATCAGAAATACAATGATGGACACACCGAGCCGTATCCACAATTCATGGGTTAATCCTCCCGCAGCCGATCCGGAAATGACGGCCAGAATAACCAATACAGCCGTATCTGTAAAAATGGTGCCACCAACCGTAATAGCCACAGCTTCATTTTTAGAAATTCCCAGTCGACTAACTATAGGATACGCAATCAGGGTGTGCGTTGCAAACATGCTGGCCGTTAACAAACTGCCGTTAAATTCATAGTCCAGCAGATAGTAACAAACCGGGAACCCGATTGATATCGGTATAATGAATGTTAAAAAACCAAATGCAATGCTTTTGTTTTTATTCTTTCTGAACTCTCCAAGATCCAATTCCAATCCTGCAATGAACATGATGTACAATAATCCAATCGTAGAAAAAAGCTGCACTGCAGAGTTCTGCTCAATGAGGTACAAGCCGTGCGGGCCGATCACAGTACCTGAAATAATTAAGCCAATAATCCCCGGAATTCTCAATCGCTTTAGTATTACCGGGGCCAGCAGGATGATTAGCAGGATCAGCGAAAATACAAGCACCGAGTTCGTGAACGGAGTTTGAAACTCACGGAGCATTTCCTGCAAGAAATCATCCATTTCCTTGTAAATTTTATCAGGCTAAATTGCCACTAAAGACCCAGGATTACTAAAGAAATAAGTATTGATAAATTGAAACTTTTGGAAGGATCAACTGAAAGAAAAATTGACCTGAGGCTCCCTCAATGTCTATGGGATATTTCCGCATTAAAATTTAAGACCTTCAGGGGAACTTCTTTTACTTCATTATCCCCTTCACGAATCCGGAGGAACTGATTCGGCTGTATATTCCGAAATACCTGAAGTTCGCCCGGATGCCATTGGATCTCAAGTTCATCAATCACGGTAGCCCGGCCAATGCCAATTTCCTTTCGTAAGGGAGAAGCCCCGAAACTGCCGCCCGAATTCACATCCCGGTAAACGCTTCTTACTTTTCCATCTTCCTTAAATGTGATTTTGATGCGTGAGCCAATGGCACTTCGGTTGGCTTTTGTTCCTGTGAGATCAACAACAATCCACTTATTTCTTTTGTCTTGTCCGGGGTTCAGATAAAAAGAATTGTGAAAAGCATCGCCTTTGTAAGCGCCTCCCATTTCGATATAGATGTCCTGGTCCCCATCATTATCCATATCGGCAAACGAAATGCCATGGCCTTTTTGCAAGTGTCCTACCCTTGCCGGTACCGTAACGTCGACAAATCGTTTTCCTCCCAGGTTCTTAAAGAGTTTGTTTGGCACAATAGATTCCATTTCCGGATTGCCGGTTCCTAAATAAAAATCAAGAAAGCCATCATTGTTGATGTCCCCGAAATTGGCGCCCATTGCGAATGCCGTTCTCGTCAACCCTGTTTCGTCCGAGACTTTGCTAAAGGTCCCGTCCTGGTTATTCCTGTACAATATGCAGGTTCCGGAAGCGCCAGTGGGTATTTCGAGCGCCTCGGCAGCCGAATAGGAAGATATGGGCATATCAAAGGTATAGTCACCAACAAAGATGTCCAGCCATCCATCGTTGTTATAATCCCAGAACCAGGTAGGAAAGGTTCGCGCAAATCCGTCAGCAAGGTTGGCTTCCCGGGTTACATCTTCAAAAGTTGGTACCCTACCTGTCAGGCCCTGGTTTTTGAGAAGATAACGCTGTCCCGATAGTGTGGAAACAAAAATATCTTTCCACCCGTCGTTGTTGTAATCACCGGAAGTCACACCTTTCACAAAACCGACTATGTCACACCGGGCCTGCTTCGAAACATTAATGAAAGTATCGTCCTGGTTATTGAGATACAATTCACAGGGATGTAAGCCCGAAGCAGCGTTGCCTTCCCATGACTCGTTCCCGATAAATACATCTACCCATCCGTCGTTGTTAAAATCGTTCCATGTCGCGGTTTGTGAAGGGTGGAATGACAGCAGACCACTCCGTGTGGTTATGTCCGTAAATGTACCATCCGTGTTATTCTTTATTAGTGAATTGGGTTGCCTGCAAAAATTGCCGCGTAACCAGGCGCCGCGTAAAACAAAGATATCCTTGAAGCCATCGTTGTTGAAATCAAGCTGCAACAGATTCAATCCGCCGGTCAGTTCTTTTAATCCGGAAACCTCCGACCTGTCGCTGAAGGTACCGTCTCCATTGTTCCTGAAGTAATGCATGGCATCATCCAGTCCCCATCCTGACGTTACAATATCCAGGTATCCATCGTTATCAAAATCATCCGTAATGCTTCCGCCAGCCATATTGTTTACATCAAGGTTGAGGGGTCCGGCAAGATCCAGAAAAGCCTTGACTGAAGCTGAATCACCATCAGGGGTGGGGGGATCTAATCCGGGAATTAACAGGGAGGGAGGCACATTTCCAGGGTATGCACCCAGTGTCATATAGGCAATATTCAGCAGCCAGCGATATTCCAGGTTATCCGGGTCTTCGCGAAGCAATTCCTCATAAATCCGGATGGCATTACGGGAACCTGAGGGTAATTGATGAATACCTGAACCCCGAATAGGTAATATGCAGGTCTCGGGTGAATGGTTCATTACGCAATTGCTTCGTTCACCTGCTCTGAGATGGGCCAAAGCCAACAGCACTTTTAGCTTATTCATGCCTTTAATTCCTTCCAGGTCGATCTTTGCCACTTGTTTCTGCAGAAAAGGAATCGCCTCTTCCTCCTTCCCCAAAGCAATCAGGGCGCGGGTCATACTATACGTATAGATCATCTTGTCCTGTTCGCTGAAGGTGACATTTATGAGGGAGTCATAGTGTTTTACCTGGGCTTCAGAGGCATAGTGATTATCAAACCGGTTGTACTGTTCCCTGGCTTCTTTCAGGAGCTTTATCATGTCAGTATGTGAAGAGTCTCCCGAGTTGCAGGAGAGAATGACCAGCATATGAATTACTGTAAGGAGCCGGTTAAAAATGATTGTTCTCATTCTGAAAGCGTTCCGGAAAAATCAGTCGCAACTGGCAAGGCGAAATTTTTACTCTTGATTATCGTTTTGGCTGAATACATTTATGGCGACGACATTCTCATCCTTAACAATCGTACGGCTGGAAGAGGAAAGATATCCGCTGCCGAAGTAGAATTCCACCTTTCTTTTTTTTCCATCTTTCCGTTCGATCACGGCGTGCGTTTCCAGAGGTTTTATTCTGATTATTTCACCCTGTTGGTTCGCTTGGGTATTGGGTTTTGTAAACACCTTCAGACTATCTCTATTTTGAGTAATGAGATATACCTGCTTTCCGTCATTCAACGTAAGCTGTGCAAATGCCTTCGCATCGCCGTCGACAAAAAAACCTGATTCCATTAAAGAAACCGCTTCAAAATTCCCTCTTCCGTCTCCCCGGAGATAATTCCCAATTGCCGCATCATATAATCCGGATAGCGGTTCGGAAGCATAAGAATTGCCAACGGTAAGAACATCAAGGTTTCCGTCTTCATTCACATCGGTTACAGAAATACCGAACAGCGGAGCAAACTGAGCTTCTGCAGGAAGCGCTTTTATCTTAAAATTGGTATTGCCTGTGTTTTCAATATAAACTGAAGAAAACAGCGTGCTCTT
>DATBVZ010000447.1:0-2803 GCA_036515095.1 Cyclobacteriaceae bacterium
CTATGCCTCAAATTCGGTAGATTTGCCCTCTTAATCGGATATTTCCCACGAGCCGGGCCTTATCGCAAATGCAGCAGAATTATTGACGGTCCCCGTTCGTTACCTATTCGGGCAACTAAAACACAAATCCTCAACACATGAAATTTTTCATCGATACAGCGAATCTTAACGAAATCAAGGAAGCCTACGACCTGGGTGTGCTGGATGGGGTCACCACAAACCCTTCCCTCATGGCCAAAGAAGGCATAAGCGGGGAACCCAATATCCGGGAACATTACAAGGCCATATGCAATATCGTCGACAACAACGTTAGCGCCGAAGTCATCGCCACCGACTTTGAAACCATAATCAGGGAGGGACGTGAGCTGGCAAAGATCGACGACAAGATTGTGGTTAAGGTCCCGATGATCCGCGACGGCGTGAAAGCAATAAAGAAATTTACCAGCGAGGGGATACGTACGAACTGCACGCTGGTCTTTTCCCCAGGCCAGGCCATACTTGCAGCCAAGGCCGGAGCCGGTTATGTATCGCCGTTCATTGGCCGCCTTGATGACGTATCCCAGGACGGCGTGGAACTGATCGCTCAGATCCGGCTGATCTATGACAATTATGATTTTCAGACTGAAATACTGGCTGCCTCCATCCGTCACACCATTCACCTGATAAAATGTGCGGAGATCGGTGCCGATGTTGCAACCTGTCCACTCAGTGTAATAATGGGCCTGCTCAAGCACCCGCTCACCGATATCGGATTAGAAAAATTCCTCACTGATTACAAGAAAGTGAACGCCAAGGCATCGGAAAAGGTCCTGGCATGATGCATTCGGCGGAACCGGATTGGTTTTCTGAGGATTAATCGGGACATTTCAAGTCTTACCAAAAAGCGCTGCCATGTTTTCTACAGAACCCGTTGTGCAGGTCCGGGAAGCCAGCATCTTTCAGGATCACAGCACCGTCCTGGCGGATATCAATTTTGAAATCGATAAGGGTGAGTTTGTATTTCTTGTGGGCAAAACCGGATCGGGCAAATCCTCATTGCTGAAGACCTTCTATGCCGATCTTCCGCTGAGAATGGGTGAAATCACCGTTGCCGGATATTCCATCCGAAAAATAAGGCCATCGGAAATCCCCATGCTCAGAAGAAAGCTGGGCATTATTTTCCAGGATTTTCAACTCTTCTCGGATCGCAGCGTGGCTGAAAATCTGATGTTCGTAATGAAGGCGACAGGGTGGAGAGACAATGGCAAAATGCGGGCGCGTATGGCTGAAGTGCTCATGCAGGTAGGCTTGGGGGCAGTCGAAAGGAAAATGCCCCATCAGCTTTCAGGTGGAGAGCAGCAGCGTGTAGTAATCGCCAGAGCGCTGCTCAACGAACCGCAGATCCTTCTGGCTGACGAGCCCACCGGAAACCTCGACCCTGAGATCTCTGACGGCATATTGAAACTTTTCCAACAAATCAATAAGAGCGGAACAGCCGTACTGATGGCCACACACGACTATCGGGTTATCAGGAAATTTCCAACCCGTATACTCAAATGCGAAGACACCCGGGTGGTTGATTCCGCCAAGGAACACTTTGAGTTGAGAAAGAATTGAAGGGTTGAAGAATTGAAGAACCTGACTGCCTCGCGGTGGCCTTCTGCAGGGCCGGCAGGTTGAAGAGTCAAACCCGGCCTTTCTATTCAGGAATTCTTGACTGCGGGTGTCTCATCATCCTCATCGGCGTGTTGATCGAGTTTCTGGAGTTGTTGATTCAGCAAATCTATCCGAACCAACAGGTTAAGTACCAGCGCATCTTTCACTTTCCGGCTTGGTCTCGCCTCCATTTCCTCCTTGAGCACCATATACATAGCCTCCAGCTGGTGGATGTCCTGCGTAAACCCGTTCAACCCTTCGGATCGCTCATAGGTATCGATAAGTCTGACCTTATCGGATATCTGCTGAAAATAGAAAGCTTCCACATCGCGAAACTCATTCAACGTCTCCATATCAGAACCGATAACACGTACATGATCCGGTAATACGAGATAGACCGATAGTGCCATAAACAGAATTGCCGCTGCGCGCCACATTGAAACATTATTCCAAACCGGCTTCCGCGTGGCAGGCAAAGCAGAGGCGACGCCCCTCCAGACTTTTTCATCCGGTTTTTTATCGTCAAAGGCATCCCGGTTTTGCCGAATGAAATCCTCCAATCGCTGTTTCATAGGATAGTTGTTAGAATTTCCTTTAATTTATTTTTCGCCCGGTTGAGCTGCGATTTTGATGTTGATACCGACACGGATAATATCTGGCTGATCTCCTGATGATCATATCCTTCAAGTAAATATAGAGAGAGAACGGTCCTGTATCCTTCCGGTAGCTGACGGATCGCCTCTTTCACCCGTTCAACAGTCTGATGGTCGACTTCAATTTCATCATTACGCTCCTCCGCAACATCCCAGTCTTCCTCCATTGGTAGCGTTTCCGGCTTCCTTTTCTTCACCTGGTTAATCGCCTTATTCACCACAATCCGTTTTAGCCACGCGCCGAAGGTAGCATCCCCGCGATACCTATCGAGGTGACTGAAGGCGCTGATAAAAGCCTCCTGAATAACGTCACCCGCGTCATCCTCGTCTGCCGTTATCCGGTAGGCTACGTTGTACATAGCCCTGGAATAAAGGTCATAAATACGCTTGAACGCATACCGGTCGCCTGCCCGGCAACGCGCGATCAGACTATCGTGTATGTTCGTAACCAGGGGATCCAAACAAGCTCCAAATCACTATAATGACACCCGTATCGGCCGATGGTTGCATGGAGG
>DATBVZ010000448.1:0-2278 GCA_036515095.1 Cyclobacteriaceae bacterium
GAGCCACCACTGATACGCCGCGACTAACACGAACTACCACCAACACGAACCTCAACTAAAGCCATGCGCTGCACGAGCAATCGGTGAGTAAACTGATGTAACCATGCACAGAGGGAAGGCAATGCATCAGGCAGGTTATGAGAATGAACCAAAGGTCCTGAATGACCGGGATTTATCTGCCCGCGCAATAGTGCATTTAGGGAATTTCAAACGTTTGTTTTTAGTTTATTTTTATTTATACTGAGATCGAAAATTCGTCCTTAATCCCTGGAATACTTGAATAGCTCTGGTTTCGGAATTACAGCAAGAAAAGATGTATGGTGGGTTCGCCCGGTGCTTGTCTTTCTGGGTCTTGGGGCATTCATTGTGTATGCAACATGGGCGGCTTTTCAGGGTGACCATTATACTTCAGGCCCGTACCTTTCTCCATTCTATTCTCCGGAGATCTTTGGCGACTCGCCGCATAGCTGGTTTGGCCCGAAGCCATCATGGTGGCCTGGCATTTTGCCCTTTTCGCCGGCCTTGCTGATACTTTGGGCACCAGGCGGCATGCGGCTTACGTGCTATTATTACAGGGGGGCCTACTATAAGTCCTTCTGGGCCGACCCGCCGGCATGCGCCGTTGGCGAACCGCGGAAAACGTATTGGGGCGAGAATTCCTTTCCTCTTGTCCTGCAAAACATCCACCGGTACTTTTTGTATCTGGCCATAATTTTTGTGTTCATTCTTGCCTACGATGCGTGGAAAGGTATGTGGTTCACTAACCCGGTTACGAGTGAAGAAGAATTTGGTATCGGAATCGGTACCCTGGTGCTTGCTACAAACGCCATTTTACTCGGGGGTTATACCTTCGGTTGCCATTCCTTTCGTCATCTTATCGGAGGGATCAAGGACCGGCTGTCCGGTTCGCCGGTGCGGAGAAGACTTTACAATTGTGCGAGCTGTCTGAACCGGGGGCATATGATGTGGGCTTGGATGAGCCTGTTCTGGGTAATGTTCTCTGACGGGTATGTCAGGCTTTGTTCGATGGGCATCTGGATAGACTGGAGGATATTCTGATGGCAGGCTTTGAATCATACCATTATGATGTTTTAGTGATCGGTTCCGGCGGCGCCGGGCTGCGCGCTGCCATCGAAGCGTCGGCGGCTGGCGTAACGGTAGGGGTAGTCTGTCGATCGTTGTTGGGCAAGGCGCATACCGTAATGGCTGAAGGAGGTGTGGCTGCAGCATTGGCAAATGTAGACGACCGGGATGGATGGAAAGTGCATTTTGCTGACACGATGCGGGGAGGCCAGTACTTGAACAACTGGAGAATGGCAGAACTGCACGCTAAAGAATCACCCGACCGCGTACGGGAGCTGGAGGCCTGGGGCGCCTTGTTTGACCGAACGGATGACGGCCGTATACTTCAGCGTAATTTCGGGGGACATAAATATCCGCGACTGGCACACGTTGGCGACCGGACAGGTCTCGAGATGATACGTACCCTTCAGGATCACGGCATCCATCAGGGAATCGATTTCTTTCAGGAGTATACCATCACCGATCTGCTCAACGATGGCGACCGGATAACCGGCGCCTTTGGTTACGACCGCGAGCGAGGTCTCTTCAAGGTTTTTTACGCAAAAGCCGTTGTTCTGGCAACGGGTGGCATGGGAAGGATCTACAAGATATCCAGCAACAGCTGGGATTGCACGGGAAGCGGGATTTCGCTGGCGTATCATGCCGGCGCCGAACTGATCGATATGGAATTCGTGCAGTTCCATCCCACGGGAATGGTATGGCCGCCAAGCGTGCGCGGGCTGCTGATCACCGAAGGAGTCAGGGGAGAGGGTGGGGTACTGCGAAACAAGGAAGGACGCCGCTTCATGTTCGATGATATTCCTGAGCTCTATCGCAGCCAAACTTCCACGGACGAGGAGGAAGGATGGCGATATACACAGGGCGACAAAAATGCCCGGCGGCCGCCGGAGTTGCTCACGCGCGACCACGTTGCCCGATGTATTATGCGTGAGGTCAAGGCAGGTCGTGGTTCCCCCCATGGCGGCGTGTTTCTTGACATTGCGTGGATAAGGGAAAGGCTCCCGAATGCTGCCGAGCACATCCGGCGAAAGCTTCCCAGCATGTATCATCAGTTCAAAGAGCTGGCAGGCGTCGACATCACGAAAGAGCCAATGGAGGTGGGACCAACCACCCATTACATCATGGGGGGAATCCGGGTGGATGCCGATACGCAGATGACTACTACACCCGGACTATTTGCGGCCGGCGAGTGTGC
>DATBVZ010000449.1:0-7870 GCA_036515095.1 Cyclobacteriaceae bacterium
GCACCCGACTTCACCGGGGAGATCTTCAGCGACCTGGCCGTGGGAACCTATACGGTAACGGCCACAAGCAAGATCACGGGTTGCGTTTCTGCTCCTGCTTCAACGGATATCCTGGAGGAACTGGCGTATCCTGATTTTGACTTTGGCGTTCAGAGCGCAAGTTGTGACAGCAACGATGGCTACCTGACGCTGTTTCTCCTTACGGATGTGGAAATCGCAAGTATTGAATGGAACAACAACGGTACGATCACCACCGGACCTAATCTAAGCGATATACCTGCAGGGGTTTATTCCGTGACTGTAACCTCAACCATGGGATGCTCCACGACCAGGGAGGTTGAGATCAAGGCGGAAATTCATCCATTCAATGGTATTTCCAGGAATGATGATGGTGCCAACGACCTCTTCTACATCAACTGTATCAGCGACTTCCCCAGCAACATTGTGCGGATCTTTAACCGTGCCGGTACGCTGGTGTATGAGGCTGAGGGGTATGATAACATCGACGTGTACTTCGACGGAAAGTCTAACCGCGGTATTGCCGTGCTGGGTAACAACCTTCCTGATGGTACCTACTTCTATGTAATTGACAAGCGCGATGGTTCGAAGCCGGTCGCCGGTTATCTTGAAATCGTTAATTGATCCGGATATGCGTAAAGCGTTTAAGTGTGTCTTTATTTTTTGCGCGCTGTTGTTGACCGGCCTTTGGGGTTATGCCCAGCAGTATCCGGTATTCACGCAGTACTACTTTAACGAGATGGTGATAAATCCTGCGTATGTGGGAACGCATGTCCAACTCAGCGCAACCGCCATGTACCGAAACCAATGGGTAAACTTTCCGGGCGCGCCAAAGACGTTCTCCGTAAGTGCCCACACTTCGATTATTAAAGGTAAGATCGGCGTGGGCCTCCTGGTCAATCACGATGAGATCGGAAGTTATTCAAACGAACACGTATACGGTTACTATTCGTATATGCTGCGGTTCCCTAATGCAACGTTGTCCATGGGTCTCCAGGCCGGAGTCAACGTTCTCGGGGCCGACTTCAGTGCCCTTGACCTGCAAAATCCCGGCGACCTTTCGTTCAGCACATTTTTCAATGAATTGAAACCCAACTTTGGCGTTGGGCTATACTACAACACAAAGAACTTCTTCCTGGGTGCTTCCGTACCGTTCATTCTGAACAATGCGGTCGCTACCTCCATTGAAAGTTTCCTTGCCGAAATCCGCGAAGCGCGTTACTACTTCATCAGGGGCGGCTTTATCGCGCCGCTGGACGCCACGGAGAAGGTCAAGATAAATCCTTCGTTTCTTATCCGGGCACAGGAAGGTCAGCCGTTGTCATACGACGTCAATACCGCATTTATTTTTCACGATGTACTCAGTGTTGGGATGAGTTACAGAAATGTCGACGCCCTCATGACATTCATAGATCTTAAGCTAAGTGAGAAGCTGCATTTTGGTTACTCCTACGACTGGACTCAATCGGAGATCAACCAGTTCTCAAACGGGTCCCACGAGTTCATGCTAAACTACCGGGTTCCTATCAGGAAACTGCACGGCAATGCGGAGTGTCCGTCCTATTATCAATACCGGTAAAGGGTCTGAAAAATAAGGATTGAAGAATTGAAGGATTGAATGTAGTTTTTCAAATCAAATACCTGCCCTGCAGAAGGCCACGCGGTGGCAGGCAGGCACGTCAACACTGGGATGCGTGAGGTAACAAATCACGGTAATCGTGAGAATCCCGAAATCATGGTCAAAATTACCTCACTTTTCGTTTTATTTCTCTATCCTTTGTGCTCTTCCCTTTTCTGCGTTCTTTAATATCTTCATTTAGTACATAGGATAGGGTCACTGACAAGGTCTTAAGATTCATCCGTAAGGTATCATCAAAACCAAGAACAGGAAAGTTGTTTTTATTGAATTCCTGTTCCGTACCGAAAAATGTATGTCCGGAGACAAACCTGACCTCAACAACCAGGTTTTGGTTTCGGCGCATCGGTACTTCAAAACCGGTTCCAATTATTAATCCAAAGAGCCATCGATTTGCATTAGCAATGAGCATTTTGTCGAAACTACCATCTGCCATATCATCAAAAACGATGTCGTAGTCATATCCCTGGCCACTGGCCTTAATAGTCCCCCTGCCGGACAGCCAATATGACAGCTCGGGCCCCACATTAACAAACCACTCAGAAGGTACATCCTTCCGTAAATAAAAGCGGAACGACCTTCGAAGTAACAGGGACAAGTCGACAAATTTGTAGTTGGCCGTGTTCTTCCATTCACCATCGTTAAATTTCATTACCCTTCCCTTTTTCGAGAACGCCGCCTCCGAAGTAACGCTGTATTGTTTCCCCAGTGGAAAACCGACTAAGACACCGCCGGTATAACCAATGTTAATTCCCGAAGAAAAGGCATCTCTATCTTCCTTGTCGCCAAAGGAACCAATGCTGAAAAGCGGACCCGCTTTAACCCCAAGACTGAACTCCTGACCTGGGGAAACACTCCACGAAATCGTCAGCACTAAAAGTGAGGCAAATGAGATACATCTCCTGCTAAAAAATATGATTCGATCCATTAACCTTACGTATGTATTAAACCCGAGAGAAAACCTGCCTTGTTATCCTTAAATTGGTGATTCTTTCTGCTTTTTAATTCACTTTCACAGCGCCTGAGTTATTCAAAAACTTAGAAACATTTTTGGTGATACGACGGATTTTTTTGCTCCTTATTACACAAGTCTTTATCCTGTGCGCCTCCGCACAGGACCAGGTAAATTTTAGTCAGTTTTTTCTTTCACCCTATTTGATCAATCCATCGTATGCAGGCATCGATGGCAAGCCATTAGTTGGCTTCACTTATCGAAAACAATGGGCCGCAGTTGAAGGAGGGCCCACAATTGCCAATCTGAATTTCCATGCACCCATCGGCAAGAGACTGTCAACCGGTTTCAGCGCAACCAATGATCAGCGTGGGGTTCTCAACAATTCCTCCCTGCTGATCTCCTTTAGTTATAATGTTCCCCTCCGAAGCAAAATCTTCGTACGCTTCGGAATTTCAGCCGGAGGCTCGTGGAATACAGTTGACCTCGAGAAATTAAGCATGATAAATGATCCAAAGTTACCAACACTTTTAAACAACCATGCTGCACTTATCGGAAATGCGGGCATTTCAGCGCATATTAAATCATTTCATTTTGGAGTTTCCATGCCGTTAATCTTCAAGCCCTCCTATGTAAGTACTGATGCATTAACGATTACGGAAGTCGAGCCGTTCCAGGCATTATTATTTCACGTAAGTCAGCGTTTCTATTTCAATAGCGAGAAGCATGTATTCGAACCACACTTCATCTATCGTTTAAATGAAGGACTACCATCGCAGTTCGAGATAGCCGGTGTAATCCATCTGAACCATGTCATATGGGCAGGAACTTCCTACAAACAAGATTTCGGGATTTCAGCGCTCGGCGGTATCAAATTAAACAATTCTTTCGCTATCGGGGGCGCCTACAGTATTGAAAATACGGGGATAAATGAACTCAACAGTCCATCCTATGAGATCGGTTTGAATTTTCTATTCGGGCAACGAAGAAAGGAAACTCCAATGTACTCTTTTGTCAATACCCTGAAAGAAAAAGAAAAGAAACCGACCAGAAAATCGGCAAGCGAGCTAATTGCAGAGCGAAGGAAACAGCAGGAAATGGCAGCAAAACAAAATGCGAAAAAGAAACCGGAGACGCTGTCGGCTGAGAATGAAGTGAGGAAGTCACCGGCAAATGTCTCGCCCACGTCTCCCGCTTCGGAAGGCCAGTCCGCGAGAGATCTTCACCGGCCCAGGTTCTCGCAGTCGACAGACATTCCGGCCATGCAGGGACAAAACTATTATGAAGAGGAATTGCTGCGAAGGCTGGAATTGCACTCCGGTAATCCCAAGGAGCAACACGAGTATCGAATTGACGACTATCCCAATGCGAATAAGCACGAATTCATTAAGAAAGGAGATCACAGCAATGAGCTTGAAGTATCGAATTACGTGATCGCAGGCAACTTCCGCGATGAAAATAGGGCCAAAACGTTCGCTGATGGCCTCCTGAAATCGGGGTTTAGCGCCAAATATGGCTATTCGTCTTCAAAAGGCCTGTGGTTCGTTTACATCTTCAGGGCAGACAATATCAATCAAGTAAAGCGTGAAAGGGACAAATTCAGGAAAATGAAGATACTAAGGGACTCCTGGATTGTAACCATCCGCGATTAGGTCTATGGCTAAGTTTTATTCAGGATTATGGCTTTTTATATATGTGGCTTCTCCAGCCATTGCTCAGACCCCTGTTATCCAAACCGTAGACCCGTTAACAACTTTCCCTCTAAACACATTAACCATCGGCGGGAGTGGTTTTAGCAACAACCCGGCTCTCCTTCAGGTGTGGTTCGACCAGGTACAAGGCCGGATTATACAATCAACAGGCTATTCTATTGAAGTTGCAGTGCCTTCTCAGGCCAGGCTGAATAATGTGGAAGTAATAAATCTTAGTACAGGGCTTTCCGCAAAATCAACACTGAAGTTCATGCCCGGTTTTGGCGGCACGCCTTTCGATCCAACCAAATTCACCGCCCCGCTTAGCTATCTTTCCACGGACGAATTGTGGGACCTGTGCAGCTGTGACCTTAACGGTGACTCAAAGCCCGAGATCGTATCAACCAAATTCTACGCTCCGGCTTCGGACATTATGATCCTCCAAAACCAAAGTTTACCGGGAAATCTTGCTTTTACAAAACTTGATAAGACCAATCTTCCTTCTCTGGACCTCACGTTCCCAACGGATAATGTAACGTGTGGGGATCTTCAGGGCGATGGCAAGCCCGACCTGGTGGTTACCCGCGCAGGATCACCACGAAACAGTATCCACATATTGCAAAATACCAGTACTGCATCAATAAGTTTTGCTGCTCCAATCAATTTGTTTATTGATATCGGCCGTTTCGCAACCAGGTCCGTAATCAGAGACTTAAACAAAGACGGCAAACCGGAAATCATTGTTTCAAATTCGTTCAACAATGAGGTCTTTATTTTCGTGAACACCAGTTCATCAGGTTCGCTTTCCTATAATCCCGTCCCCATCAAGCTTATTGTCACCGGCGCATCAACAACATATGGAATAGGCGTGCAGGACCTCAATGGTGACGATCTGCCTGAGATTATTATTAATCAATTTCAATCCAGCGATGTGTTCATTCTCAAAAATAGCAGTACCGGCTCCGTAAGCTTCTCCTCAATCCAAAAGATCACAATCGGTGGCACGCTAAACCGGATGACTACCGCGGATATTAATAAAGACGGACTGCTGGACCTGATACTAACAAATACAATTAGCAGTCAGGTGAGCATAATGCTGAACCGTTCGAATTCCATCGGCTTTTCATTTCCATCAACAATTTATCTCAACACATCGACCGGGCCATGGGGTGTCGATGTCAGCGACATTGACGGTGACGGCGATCCGGATATTATTGTGGCCAGCCGAAATCAAAAGTTCGTTAATGTATTTATTCACAATGGGAGCTACACATTGCCATTCTTCACGAGAATGGATATACCCACTCCTAAAACTTCGAGAAACGTACGAGTCGGCGATCTGGACGGGGATGCAAAACCGGATATCGCGTTCACTTCATCAGACATTGCATCAAGCTCCTATTCACTCGACATTCTTCGTAACTTAAATTGTCATCAGGCCCAAATACTGAATGACAATGCAATAGCCATCTGCTCGGGACAGACCATCAGGTTACGTGCCTTACCCGCCATAAACGTGACGTTTGTTTGGAGAGAAGGTTCCACTGTAGTCAAATCCGGTGCTGATGCCTTTTTGGATATTGTTTCAGCCGGCACGTACACGGTTACCGCAATTGGTGAAGGAGGCGCCTGCAACACAACGTCGGCGGCAATTACGGTTACCGGCAGTGCAGGAACGGCTCCGTCAGATCCTGTACTTAACACCAATTCACCGTTGTGCGCGGGATCGAATCTCGAGCTATCGACGGACGCAGTTGCAGGGGCTACCTATCAGTGGACAGGATCCAACGGCTTTATCTCATCGCTGCAAAACCCAATTATCAACAATGTAACAGAAGCAAATGCCGGAATCTACAGACTGGTTATTGCCGTCGGAAGTTGTCGCAGCATCGAAGTGTCCGAGCTGGTCGACGTTGTCGATGTCGCTAATTTTGCCATCAGCAGCAGCATCCCAACCAATTCGATTTGCCAGGGAAGCAATCTGGTTCTTTCCGTTACCAATTCACCGGACAATACTTACCAATGGACAAAAGACGGATCCATTCTAATTGGGGAGACCGCGAACGCATTATCGGTTACCCAGGAAGGAAATTACAACGTACAGATTACCAATACGCTGTTAAATTGCGAGATAGAGACCGAGGCAGTCTACGTCACGGTGTTGCAAGCACCGCTGGCTGCATTCAGCATGCCTGCGGTAGCATGCACAAGCGGAGAAGTATTATTCACTAACCAGTCGCAGGTTGATTCACGCGCCTCACTGCAATTTCAATGGAATTTCGGAGACAACACGTCCGCAGATGCGGAGAACCCGGCCCATATCTACCAGACAGCTCAAACGTTCAATCCGGCACTTACCGTAAACTACGCAGGAGTGACCGGGTGCTCAAGCACGGTCTCCAAATCCATCGCGGTTTCCGCAGGCATAAATCCCGATATTTTATCCTCCGTACCGGAAATTTGTCTGGGTGAAGAGGCCACACTTTCCGTTGGCGGCTCCTTCAGCTCGATTTCCTGGAATACCGGAGCTACCTCAAATTCGATAAACCCGACCCAGCCCGGTGATTATTCAGTGAGCACAATAGACGCTACTGGCTGCCCGGGCAGTGACACGTATACGTTGAATTCAAAGCAAGTGCCTGTTCTAAGCGTTACTGCCGACAAGACAGCTGTACCGAAGGGCGAGACCGTTCAACTCAATGCCTCAGGGGCCGACAACTACGAATGGACACCTGCCGAATCCCTGAATGATCCCCTCATTGCAGATCCTGTCGCATCCCCTTCGATCACCACCCTGTATACCGTCACCGGCACCCTCACAGGAGAATGTTCGGCGCAGGCCCAAATCACGATAACCGTGGATGGCGAAAAGATTTTTATAACCGTTCCGCCTGCATTTTCTCCCAATGGGGACGGGATTAACGAGATGCTGGTGATAGATGGAATCACTGAATATCAGGATTGTGTGTTGACCATATTTGATGGAAGAGGAAGAAGAATTTATGAACAAAAATCGTATAACAATGATTGGAACGGAACCTACCAGGGAAGGCCCGTACCTGACGGGACCTATTTTTATGTATTCGGGTGTCCTACCAATGAAAGGCCAGTGACAGGAAGTGTATTAGTTTTCAGATAGCCACATGCAAAAACGATTTTTCGACTGTATGCGCTCGGTGATCAGGAAAGTGTTGATGTTTGTCACCTGCTCGCTCATATTCCTTTGCTATACTGCTGCAGGGCAAACCGTTGATTGCAGTAACAGTGCAAACTGCGGTGATCCCTACTGCGCCCCTGTTGCTACTGATGGTTTGGAAAAAGGATGTGAGTGTTTTGACGGAGTTGATAACGATGGAGACTCACAAATTGACCAGGCTGACTTGAATTGCGCCCCTTACTATGGTCTGGTGTTCATTGGTGAAGGTTCTGACTGTAGCATTACCCCGCCTGGAGCAAGCACACCTTTTGATCTCGTGGGACCTCCGGCAGTATCCGGGCAGAATACGGCCGACACCCAGTCAAAGGTCGCTGCTGGCGATGTGGATGGCGACGGTATTCCCGATGCCGTAATAA
>DATBVZ010000450.1:0-2445 GCA_036515095.1 Cyclobacteriaceae bacterium
GGCCAGAAACGACTACCAATTCCTCCGGCCATCAGGACAACATATAGGTTCTTATTCATTTCTTAGATTTCCACGATTCAATCAAAGGTGATGAAGATACTCACAAAATTGGTTAATATGTGTCTTGTCACGAAAAATTCCGTGGGCACAGCGTCCCACGGTGTGCGCGAATTTTTTTGTAATGATGCCATTTTTCCCCTATCCATGAATAAACCTGACCAATACCAGGAGATCGCTGAAACCATAGCCTGTATTGCAGGTGAAACACCTTCAGAACAACGGCCTTGTACCGTCGTAACGTCCTGTGCAGAATACACAGCGAAAATCAGCCGGATCTTCGGGCAATGGCGGTGCCGGTTGATCATGGCAAGGCCATTCTCATTCGATGCAGCAGAACCCGTTGACCTGCATCCTGCATGCAGGTTATTTCGTTGCCATCAAACGATCCTGCCTCCTGCAACAAGTTTGTTGCCGATTCGTTCTTATCGGTGTCCCCCTGCCGGGATGTAGCGAGCTACCTGCTTACAGTGATCCCCTGTTTTTGCAGGGTTCATGCGTGCGGTGCTGCATGGCAGAATCCGTGTCATTGGTTGCCGGAACCCACGATGTGAAGGCGGATTGCAGGCTCGCATAGTACGGTGAATAATATAAAAAAATTTTGTACCGGTTACCAGGATTTAAGCATATAAAATTATGGGACATAACCTGACAACAGAATTTCTTGTGACGTCGTGCGTATCGAAATCGTTTTCGGAAAACCACCGGAGAATTTTGCGGAAGAGAGTCCCAAGAATTCGATCGCATCATGAAATTTTTTGGATATATTTAGTTATATTCAGTGCCTTTTCAAGGTTCGATGGTTAAGGATAAGTTAGATAACTTTTTGAGAATACTATGATGTTGGTAGAAGAGAAAGATGCGTTACGTGAACAACTAAAGGAAGTCTTCGGCTACAGTCAATTCCGTGGAGATCAGGAAATAATCATCAGAAATCTCCTCGAAGGTAAGAATACATTCGTGATAATGCCCACCGGCGCAGGTAAGTCATTGTGTTATCAGTTGCCTGCCATGATGATGGATGGCCTTGCGGTGGTGATATCGCCGTTGATTGCCCTGATGAAGAATCAGGTGGACCAACTGAATGCCTACGGTATAAACGCGCGGTTTATGAACTCAACGCTCAGCAAGGGGGAGATTACGCGGCTGAAGAAGGAGTGCGTGAATGGGAATGTCAAGTTGTTATACGTTGCGCCTGAATCCCTGAACAAGGAAGAAACCATTGAGTTTCTCAAAAAGGTCAATGTAAATTTTATCGCCATCGACGAGGCGCATTGCATATCAGAATGGGGGCATGATTTCCGCCCCGAATACCGGCGAATCAAATCAATGATCCAGAACCTGGGCTCGTTGCCCGTTATCGCGCTTACCGCAACAGCCACACCCAAAGTTCAGATCGATATTCAGAAGAACCTCCAAATGGAGGATGCTGATGTTTTCATCTCGTCGTTTAACCGGAAAAATCTGTATTACGAAGTCCGGCCCAAGAAAGAGACGAAGAAGCAGTTGATCAAGTTTCTGAAGGATCACAAGGGTAAATCCGGGATAATTTATTGCCTTAGCCGCAAGAAGGTTGAGGAGATAGCCGAACTGCTCAACGTCAACGGCTTTAAGGCGGTTCCGTATCACGCCGGGCTTGATCCTGATGTGCGCGTAAAAAATCAGGATGATTTCCTCAATGAGGAGGTAGACATCGTTGTCGCAACCATTGCCTTCGGTATGGGAATAGACAAACCGGATGTCAGGTTTGTGGTGCATTATGACGTTCCCAAATCCCTGGAGGGATACTACCAGGAGACTGGGAGAGCGGGTCGCGACGGACTGGAAGGTATATGCCTCATGTTTTACAGCCACAACGATCTCAACAAGCTGGAAAAATTCAATAAGGATAAATCGGTTCAGGAAAGGGAGAACGCCAGGATTCTGCTCCAGGAAATGGAGTATTATGCGGAAAGTCCGGTCTGCAGAAGAAGGCAACTGCTCCATTACTTTGGCGAGGAATACACGCTGGAAAATTGCGGCATGTGCGATAATTGCGTGCATCCACGCGAGCGCTTTGACGGTACAGAATATGTTAAGCTGGTGCTTGAGGCGGCCAAGCAGACAAATGCCCGCTTCGGCCTGAACCACCTGGTTCATGTTATCCGCGGCGTTGAAGACGATTATATCAGGAGTTACGGGCACTACAAACTGCCCGTCTTTGGGAAAGGTGCTAATGAAGACGCCGACTTCTGGAAATCGGTTATTCGGCAAACCCTGATCTACCAGTACCTGGAAAAAGATATCGACAATATCGGCGTGCTCAAATTCACCAGGAAGGGCGAATCGTTCATGCGCAAGCCATACCCCATCGAACTGGCGAGGGATCATGATTTCACCACCATCGCC
>DATBVZ010000451.1:0-7083 GCA_036515095.1 Cyclobacteriaceae bacterium
GAAGTCGGTAAGCGCCCTTGAAACACCTACTAACAGGTTTGCATGCCAGGCTGTGATCAGCACGTTGGCGTGTTTCAACATTTTGCGGATGCGCTCCGGGTCGTCAACTGGTCTTCGGAGCGATAAGGTCGACCGCTTCAGAACATCGACAAATTGCTCCGGCGTTATCCACCTGTCATTGAAGTATTGTATGTTTTCCATAAAATCAATGAGCGAATGAGTGAATGATTGATTGGTTATGAGAAATCATCACCGTCTCTTTGTCCTTCCCCTGTCTTGTTTCTTCCTCACACCCTATACCCTTATATCCCTATACCCTATACCTCTATACCTCTATACCCCTATACCTTATACCTTATACCCTATACCTCTATACCTCTATACCTCTATACCTCTATACCTCTATACCCCTATACCTCTATACCCCTATACCCCTATACCCTTACATCCCCCATCCGCAGTACGATCTTCCCAAACTGCTCCCCGCGTTCCATATATGCAAAAGCTTCCCCGGCTTCCTGCAGCGGGAAAACCTTATCGATGACAGGTTTAAGTTTGTAGCTTTCGACGAACTCCAGCATCGTGAGGAATTCGTCGCGTGTTCCCATGGTGCTGCCCAGAATCGACAATTGTTTCCAGTAGAGTAACCGCGTGTTGATGTCGGTTATGTTGCCTGCCGTTCGGCCAAAATTCACGATCCTTCCTCCGGGCGAGGCAATTTCGATCAGCTTATTGAACTGATTGCCTCCCGCGCTGTCGATGATAATGTCGAATCCGCCGCTGTCTTTAAGGGCACGCGACGACCAATCCTCCCGTTTGTAGTTATAGCCTCCGGCAGCGCCCATTGCCATGGCCTTTTTTATTTTTTCGTCCGAACCGGAGGTGACGTACACCTTTGCCTTATAAGCCACAGCAAATTGAAGGAGCCATAAAGCGGCCCCGCCACCGATGCCTGTGATCAGTACGGTTTCTTTTGCGCGAAGTCGTGCTTTGGAGAACAGGGCTCTGTAGGCAGTCAGGCCTGCCAGCGGTACGGCTGCCGACTGCATGAAATCCAGGTGTTCTGGTTTTTCGAAGACGTATTTTTTTGAAACGACGATATAGTCGGAAAAGGTACCATTATCGGGAAACCCCAGGATCTTGTGGGCATTCCCCTGAACGACCGGGTTGTCTCCCCATTCATGGCTGGGGTTGATCACTACTTCCAGTCCGACGAGCAAAGGATCCGCATCTTCCCCCACATCTTCGATCACCCCGCTGCCATCCGAGCCCAGGATTATTCCATCCGGAAATGTTTGCTTTTGTTCCCGGGTCACCCATAGATCGCGATGATTCAAAGCGGCAGCATGAAGCCGTACCAGTACCCGGTCCTTAATGGGTTTGGGTTTTTTGAGGGACTGCAGGACCAGGGGCTGATCCGCACTTTTGAAATAAACGGCTCTCACTGCGCACTATTTAACACTATCAATAATAAACCAGGAAGTCCTTCCATAACGTGCTCCGGGGTGGATTATCTCGCGATATGAAAACAAGACGATCGTCCTCTTATTTAGCGGGGATGACATAATTCCATCCGAACGTATCGGGCTCCGTACCCATGCGGATGTTGTTCAGTTTTTGTTTAACACGTTGTTGGAAGCTTGCAGGAGTGACGTCTGGCAAATGATAGTCAATATCCTTTATTGTGATTGTGGCGATGGGTGAAACCACCGCAGCAGTACCGGAACCAAAGGCCTCGGTAAGTCTGCCGCTTTCAAAGCCATCGAGAACTTCCCGGACGCTTACCCTTCGCTCCTCCGTCTCAATACCCATAAGGGGCGCAAGCTGCAAAATGGAATCTCGTGTTACGCCGTCAAGAATGGCCGTACTAAGGTTGGGTGTGATTAATTTCCCATCGATTACAAACATCACATTCATGACGCCCGCCTCGTCAATGTATTTATGTTCTCTGGCATCGGTCCACAATACCTGATCGAACCCCTGCTCCCGGGCAAGTTGGGTTGGATAAAATGAGCCGCCGTAATTGCCAGCACATTTGGCGTAACCCGTCCCTCCCTCTGCTGCACGTACAAATGTTTGCTCAACTTTCAGGCGAAGCGGCTTGCTGAAGTAGGCACCTACGGGGCTGGTCATTACCACGAAAAGGTATTCGTCGGCTATCTTCACACCGAAACGGGATTCTGTTGCAAATACCACAGGCCGTATATAAAGCGAAGCTCCTTCTGTAGTGGGTATCCATTCCTGATCGATCTCCAGGAGCGCGTGTATACTCTGCAGAAACATCTTTTCGCTTACAATAGGCATGCACATCCGCTCGAGTGATTTATTCAATCGCGCACTGTGCTTTACCGGACGAAAAACGCAAGTATCGCCGTTATGATTCCGGAATGCCTTGAGCCCTTCAAACACACTCTGTCCGTAATGGAGGGAAAGGATAGCCGGAGTCATCGGTATCTCTCCAAAGGGAACAATCTTCATTGTCTGCCATTGACCGTGCTTGTAGGCCGCCATTAGCATGTGGTCCGAAATGTATTTTCCAAATTCAAGGTTGTTGAAATCGGTTTCACTGATCCTTGATTTTTTGGTTTGCTCAACGGCAATTGAGGATGTCATGACTGTCATGGTATAGAGGCGCTATTATTTTTGCGACGTAAAGATATTTTTAAGTATTCATAACCACACGAAAAACTTTGCATTCGTGTGAAGGTCCGATCCCTTGCCGGTTAATAACCAAGGTCATTGTCCGGCTTCACAGCGGTACTTTTGACTTCAACTGTACTTCCTCGAGTGCCTGAAATGCGGTGAGGATATCCTTTTCTTCCGTTTGCCAGTTCGAGATGGCGGCCCGTATTGCCGGTACGCCATGGTAGAGCGTGGCGGTAAAAAATGCTCTGCCGTCATCCCGGATACGATCCAGGAAATCCTGGACCCCCGTCATGGATAACCGGGGTTTCGTCAACGTGAAGCACACAACGTTCATTTTTACGGGGGCTAGCAACCTGAATAAAGGCGACTGGTCGAGGTGCCGGCCAAGCAGGCTGGCCAGGGCGCAGTTGCGCTCCACGATCTCGCGATACCCGGCTTTCCCGTAGGCTAACAGCGTAAACCATGCCGGCAAAGCGCGAAAACGTCTGGAATTTTCCGGAGTATAATGGAGAAAGTCCTCACTCAGATCATCACCGCCCAGGTAGGCGGCCTGATTTTGAAAGACCTTGCCCTGCAATGTACGGTGACGCGTAAAATGCATGGCGGAATCATAGGGGACGTTCAGCCATTTGTGGGCATCAATAGTGATGCTGTCTGCCTGGTTGATGCCCTTTGTCAAATGTTCATACTTTTCGGAGCAACCGGCAAAACCGCCAAAAGCGCCATCCACGTGCATCCAAAAGTTGTATTTTCGCTTCAGTTTTCCAATTGCTTCAAGATCATCAAAGTCGACTGTATTAACGGTCCCAGCATTAGCAACTACAATGACCGGCCCGGGGGTATTCTTCAGATGCTCTTCCATATCGTCAAGGTCTGCAGCTTCACGGCCGGGTAACGTCCTGACCTTTATGACAGACTTTCGCCCAATACCAGCCATAGACAGCGCTTTATAGATGCTGGAGTGCGGGGTGCCGCTCAAGATATGGATCGCCTCCGATCCGGGTAGTCCATCAACGCTATAATCAAGACCTCGTTGCTCGCCTATCCATTGGCGGGCAGTGGCCATCCCCACAAAATTGGACATGGTGGCACCGGTAACGAAAACGCCGAAGTAGGCTTCGTCTATGGTAAAGAGTTGTTTCAGGAAATGAATGGCCTGCCGCTCAACCTGCGGTGCAATGGAGTCTGTGCTTCCAAACGGATTCTGATCAAGTGCACTTACCAGCCAGTCGCCCGCGATTGAGGCTGGCGTGCTGCCCCCAACGACGAAACCGAAGTACCTTGGTCCTGCTGTGTTGGATATGCGGTCGGCGAAATGGTCTTCAAAATATTTGAGGACCGCTTCGGTCCCCATTCCTGATGCCGGTAGGTCTTCCACGGGTAGTTCGTCCACACTGATTCCGGGGTGCAGATCCTGCTGCTTGTTTAGTTGCCTTGAGGCGGCCTTTTGTGTTAACTGCAACAAGTATTGAAGGATCGTCTTGTCCCTGAATAACATACTGTCATGCTTCAAGCTAAGGCCCTGGTCTTTTAGTCTGTAAAAATTTCCTTCGTGTTTCATCATGTCCTTTTTGTTAACGAATGAGTGAATGAGTGATCCCCCTCCAGTATCTCCCCAATCCTGACCAGGTGGTGATCGTCGTGTTCTGCGTCGAAGAAAGCCAGGTCTACGGGAGTCATGAGCAGCTTCAATCGGGGGTGCAGGGAGGACTTTGACAGATCACTTTCATCCAGCGCTCGGTATTCTTCCAGAGAGCGGGTGCGATTTTTTTTGAAATATCCTATTACCTCATGTATAGGCCGGATGTTGTAGTTCTGCCTGGTTTCGAAGACGGCTGAGGACATCGGCGATACGCCATTGATTATTTCGCCGATCCGTAAAAGCACGATCTCGTCCACCTCCGCCAGGTGACCGATATTTTGTTTTATTGACCATTTTCCTGCCGGCTGATAGGAAAGCGTCTCATCAGGAACGGATTTCAATTTGTCTTCCAGTCTTGCCGCGGTACCGGCCAGCCTTTCCAGATAAAAGGGCAACATTCCGGCTGGGAGGCCAAATGTAAAATGGCGTTCGAACCACATTATCTTTTTCATGTATTTTACTTTGATCCTTGAGAGAACTTCCTTTGCCTGTGGCAATTCACAGTGTCATTGCCATCTTAATATCGCTCCTCATATAAGGTCCGTCGAGTGGCACTTCAACGAATCCAATCTTTCGGTAAAGGCCTATCGCGGGCGACAGAATTCTGTTGGAATAGAGGATGATTTTGTTAGCATTCAGATGCCGCGCTCTCCGGATGGCTGCGTCCGATAAGGCTTTGCCGATTCCCATCCCCCTGAATTCCGGTGCTACGGCCATTTTCGTAAATTCGTAAACCCCTTCGTCTACAAACTTCAATGCCACGGTGCCGGCTACTTTTTTTCCGTAACGCGCCATCAGGATTGCTCCCCCTTTGCGAATAATATGCTCATCAGGCTGCTCCAGGACCAGTACGTCCACGGGCTCCATGCGAAAGTATTTCTCTATCCACTGCCGGTTGAGTTGTTCAAACCACGGCTGGTCTTCAGGACGAAAATCTTCGATGCGCAGGTTATTGATAACGATTGTGTCTGCCAAAATTCGTATTACCCATCGGGCGTTAACTGAGCCTTCCACTGATTCCTTAACTGATAGCCACGGTTGACAATATAAATCCCGGCCACTGTAATCATGATGGCAATACCCATTGTGACGGTAAGTTTTTCATCCAGAACCAACCACCCCAGGATAACGGCCACGATTGGGTTAACGTATGCATATAACGACACGATGGTCATTGGCAGATTTCGCAATGCATATGTGTAGCAGGTAAAAGCTATGACTGAGCCGAAAACGATCAGGTATACAAGGGCATACCCCGCCTCGGCCGACCACCTGACAGCCGAGAGGTCGTCAAATGCGAGACTGAACGGGATCATCCATACCCCACCGAAGAACATTTGCAATCCCACGTTCATAAACAAATTGGTTTGCGTCTTGCGCTTCTTTATCCAGACGCTTCCCCCTGCCCAACCGATGACGGCTATGAATGTTACGATCATGCCCAGCAGGTAGCTGCCGTTTGCGAACTGCGATACTTCACCACCGAAGATCATGGTGATGCCCGCGAAACCCAGGCCAATTCCGACAACGATTGGAATGTTAGGTCTTTCCTCACGGTTGACAGTCAGGTTGATCATGATCACCACCAAGGGCACGAGGGAGCATATCATGGCGGCTATACCACTGGGGATATGCACTTCAGCCCAGGCTACAAGTCCGTTGCCTATGGTGATCAGGAAGAACCCGGCCACGGCCTGGTACCTGATATCCCTTATTCCCGGCCATGCTACCTTCTGAGTCAACATGATGATACCAATCAGCAGGGCACCGGCAATGAGTTGCCGGATGGTCACAAAGAGAAACGGGGGCAAATGCAGTACAGCTATCCTCAGCGCCATATAGGTGGTTCCCCAGATCAAACAAATCGCCGTAAGGGCCGAATACGCAAGTAGATCTTTTTTCATGTGCCTTAATCCCACAAAGCTTTTAATTATTACGTATACATAACAGTTTCAGTTTTATTAATTTCAGTCATATCAGTTTGCGGGTATTTCAGGCAAGGTAGTCCGGGAAGGCAACAAAGAGTCCGCGAGACCTTTGGACCAAAAGCATTTCGTTGTTGGCGCAAGTTGAGTTTTGGTACGATATGGGATTGCAGGTACTCGCGTTCATGTCTCTTCTGTTCAATCCCTGTACCTCATGAAAAAGGGAATCCTTTGGGATACTCAAGGGAAAACTTGGTAGTGTCTGCTTCCTGACGTTTTACTGCTGCCGGCATGCTCATTTTTGCTTCAAAAGAAATTATATGAAAAGCATTCTGATCATTTTTTTACTTACCGGGTTGGTATCGGGCGGGTTTGCACAAAGCGAAGTATTCACTAAATCGGGCGAAGCAATCGGGGGTTATGATCCTGTGGCGTATTTCAAGGAGAACAAACCGGTAAAGGGAAAGACCGAATTTGGATTTTCCTGGAAGGGCGCGGACTGGCTCTTTGCATCGGATCAAAACATGGAAATCTTCAAAGCGAATCCTGAAAAATATGCGCCCCGGTACGGAGGATTTTGCGCTTACGGAACTGCCGACGGCCACAAGGCGCCCACTTCACCCGATGCATGGACTATTGTGGATGGTAAACTTTACCTGAACTATGACAAGAGTGTTCAGTCGCTGTGGAAGAAGGATCAACAAGGTTACATTCAAAAAGCCGATAAGAACTGGCCTGAAGTGAAAAAACAAGCAGACTAGCACTCATTCTCTGACTCGCGGCAGCGCCGCCTCTGCCGGTGGAGGGACTTCTCTTCTGCATCTGTGATTTTTTTGTTAATTTCCTGATGCAACCCTGGCCGTATGAGAT